>JBJMQQ010000120.1:0-35382 GCA_045802645.1 Polyangia bacterium | reverse complement strand
CAGGAACGTGACGTCATGCTGTACCTCCCCATAAAGAGCTCTGTGGAATCTCGACGAAGGACCAGAACTGGCTGCGCAGGACCTGGAGGCGGTCGAACGCCTCGTGCCCGCCGGCCGCGACCAGGTACTGCAGCTTGGAAAGCAACGTCGCCGGTTCAGAGCGCGCCAGCAGGGCCTGCGAGGGCTGCACGATCGGCCGGGCGCTCGCCCCGTCCCAGACGACGTGACCGACGACGATGAACTCGCCGCCGGTCTTCTGTTGCGGGTGGAACCGGGCCTCGAGCACGCGCATGGTGGGGCTGCAAGCTGCAATCGATGTGCCCCCGGGCGGCCCGGATTCGCCGAAACGCGCGGGGCGGCCGCGGTAAAGGACTGTGCGGCCGCGCGCACGGGCGTCTCATTCATTGACAGCTGCGCGCCAGCCCAGGCGTGTTATTCAATGCGCCGAGGAGGTTGCGTATGCGACATGCGATGGCCCTCGTGGTTGGCGCAACGATGGCGTTTTCGGCGGTCACCCTGGCGCCGCGGCCGGCGGCGGCAGCCGGCAAGATTGTGGTCAGCGACGTCGAATGGGGCTCCTACGGGTCTGAAAAAGAGCTGAACGCGGCGCTGAAGAAGCAGGGCAAGACCACGTTCAAGGGCGACGGCGCCTGGAACGTCAACATGATGGTCTTCCTGGGCAGCGGCGCGGGCGCCGACAAGATCAACATCGTTTACTACGACATGGCGAAGAAGCCGCCCGAGCAGGTCAACTTCAACGACGTCGGGGTCAAACCCGACCAGAAGATCGTTCAGCTCAACGGCCTCACGATCTCGAAGGACATGGGGTTCGTGAAGGGGCACAAATACGAGGTGCGAGCCACGCGGCTCGTCGGTGGCAAGGAAAAGGTCTACGCCAAAACGACGATCACGCTGAAGTGAGACTGCTGCTGGCGGCCTGGGTCGTGGCCGCTGCCTGCGTTCCCGCGGGCGGATCGAGGACGCCCGCCGGCGCCGCTTCCGGTGACGGAGCTGCGGCGCGGGCCGCCGACCTGGTCGCCCGGATGACGCGCGACGAAAAGGTCGCGCAGCTGATGACCGACGCGCCGGCCATCCCGCGCCTGGGGATCGCGGCCTACGACTGGTGGAACGAGGCGCTGCATGGGGTGGCGCGCGCGGGCGTCGCGACGGTGTTTCCGCAGGCGATCGGCCTGGCGGCGACGTTCGACGTGCCGCTGGTCCGGCGCGTCGCGACCGCGATCTCCGACGAGGCGCGCGCCAAGTACAACCTGGCGCAAGGCCGGCGCCAGCAGGGGCGGTACCACGGCCTGACGTTCTTTTCGCCCAACGTGAACATCTTCCGCGACCCGCGCTGGGGACGCGGCCAGGAGACGTTCGGGGAAGACCCGACCCTGACCGGCGAGATGGGCGTCGCGTTCATCGGGAGCATGCAGGGGGACGATCCGCGCTGGCTCAAGACCGTCGCGACCGCCAAGCACTTCGCCGTCCACAGCGGCCCCGAGGCGGACCGCCACGCGTTCGACGCCCGCGTCTCGCTGCACGATCTGGCCGACACGTACCTGCCGCAGTTCGAGGCGGCGGTGCGGCGCGGGCACGTCGCGTCCGTGATGGCCGCCTACAACCGCGTCAACGGGCAGCCCTGCGCCGCGAGTCCGTGGCTGCTGGGCGACCTGCTGCGGCGGAGCTGGGGCTTTGACGGCTACGTCGTCGGCGACTGTGGGGCGGTCGGCGACGTCTTCGCCGGCCACCGCGCCGCGCCGACGCGCGAGGCCGCCGCTGCTGCGGCGCTGCGGGCCGGCACCGACCTCGATTGCGGCAGCGACTTCGGGGCGCTGCGCGGCGCGCTGGTGCAGGGGCTGGTTACCGACGCGGAGCTGGATCGCGCGCTGGTTCGGTTGCTGACGGCCCGCGTCCGGCTGGGGATGTTCGATCCGCCGAACGCCGTCCCCTGGGCGGGGCTGGGCAGCGAGACCGTCGATTCACCCGCACACCGCCGCCTGGCGCGCGAGGCCGCCGTGAAGTCGATCGTGCTGCTGGAGAATCGCGGCGCGCTGCCGCTGGGGCCGGCGGTCAAGCGATTGGCGATCGTGGGGCCGACGGCCGACGATCTGCAGGTGCTGCTGGGCGACTACGCCGGCACGCCGTCGTCGCCGGTGACGTTGCTGGCGGGCCTGCGCAGCGCGGCGCGGGCGCGCGGGATCGCCGTGCGCTACGCGCGGGGGGCGACGCTGGCCGGCTCGGGCAGCTCGCTCGCGCAGGTCGGCGACGCGGTCGTGGCCGCGCGGCGCAGCGACGCCGTCGTCGCCGTGCTGGGGCTGGATCCGCGGCTCGAGGCGGAAGAAGGCGACAGCGTCCTCAACCCGGCTGGCGATCGCCATGATCTCGGCCTCCCGGGCGCGCAGCAGCGCTTGCTGGAGGCGCTGGTCGCGACCGGCAAGCCGCTGATCGTCGTGCTGACCGGGGGCAGCGCGCTGGCGGTTCCGTTCGCGTCGGCGCACGCGGCCGCGCTGCTGGACGTCTGGTACCCGGGTGAGGTGGGCGGCGACGCACTGGCCGACGTGCTGTTCGGGGACGCCGATCCGGGCGGGCGGTTGCCGGTCACGTTCTACCGGTCCGCCGACGATCTGCCGCCGTTCGCCGACTATGCGATGCGCGGGCGGACGTACCGCTACCTGGAACGCGCGCCGCTGTACGGGTTCGGCTTCGGCCTCTCGTACACGCGCTTTCGGTACGCCAACCTGACCGTGGGTGTCGATCTTCGCGCGGTCTCGATCGACGTGCAGAATGTCGGGCCGCGCGCGGGCGACGAGATCGTGCAGGCGTACGTCGTGCCGCGGGGCGCGCCGCCGTACGCGCCGCGGCGCTGGCTGGCGGCGTTCGGTCGCATCGCGCTGGCGCCGGGCGAGCGGCGCACCGTCACGCTGCCGTTGCCGCCGGAGGCGCTCACGCTGGTCGACGAGCAGGGGGCCCGCCGCACCATCCAAGGGGACGTCGACATCGCCGTCGGGGGCGAGCAGCCCGGCGCCGACGGCCGCTATCGCGACGACACCCGAGGCCTGGTGGCCCCGGGTGTGTCGCCAGCTACTAGCGGAAGAAGTAAGTGAAACCGAAGTCGGCGATCGTCGAGCCGCCGATACCGAAGTCGCTGTCGCGGTTGTTGTCGCGGAACTCGATCACGAACCCGACCCGGCCCATCAGCGCGAGGTTGGGCGACAGAAACACGCGCGCCTCGGCGCCCGGATCGATCGCGAACGCGGTGTAAGACGCGCCCGGGCCGACCGGCGAGTTGTACGACATCCCGACCGTTCCACCGACCGAGAAATCCGCCATCGAGCCGCGCGCCAGGTGATACCAGCCGCCCAGCCCGAACCGGAATTGCGACTCCGCGGTGTTGTTATTGTTGTGCGACACGTGGAAGTACCCCAGCGCCAGGTCCAGGTGGAACACCGGCTGGTCGTAGACCAGCAGCGCGTCCGCGCCGGGCGCATCGGGCGCGAAGGAAGTCATCGCGCCGATGCCGATGGCGCCCCCCGCGATGACCGGACCAGAGCCCGACCCGGCCGGCGGTGCCGTGTTGGGCGGCGGGCTGGTCGGGTCTTGCGCGCGGGCAGGGGCAGTCAGCGCGCAGATTGCCAGCGCGCCACACAGGAGTGACGAAAGACGGACGTGGGGCTTTTGCATTGCATCTCCTCGCTGTTTTTCCGGACGTCCGACATTCGCCGGACGCAGCGGGGCCAGTATCGCCTCGACCGTTCGACCGTCAACTCTTCCGAGCCGCGTCGCGGCTACTCGGCGGCGCCGAGCTCGTGGCAGAAGCGCTGCTCTCGCTGGATCAGCGGGGCCGCCGTCGTGTGCACGCGGCCATAGGCGTCGGCCAGCGCGCAGTGCACGCGCGGATCGAACGGGTTCTCGGCGATCGAGGCGCGCAGCAGCTCGATCGCGCCGGCCGGGTCGCCCATCGCCAGATGCGCCTGCCCGGCGATGAGGTGCGGCCACGGGAGGTCCGGATACAGCATCTGGACGGGGCCCAGCGCTTTCAAGGCCTTGTCCGGCTCGCCGAGCGCCAGGTACGTGCGCCCCAGCTTGACCGGGAAGATCCAGGCGGCCGAGGGATCGCCGCGCGCGCCGCTGGCCACGGCCTTGGCCCCTTTTTCGTATTCGGCGACGGCCGCGCGCGGGCGCTCGTGCGCGAGCATGATGTTGCCGAGCCGCAAGAATCGATACGGCGCGCCCGCGCGCAGCGTGGACGACAGCGCGTCTTCCTCCGCCGGCTTGCGCCCCGACGCGATCGCGTTGGCCTTGCGGATGTGCGTCGTCGCGATGTCGATGGCCGGGAAGGTCTTGTAGTGCTGCGCGACCATGAAGGCGCGCCAGCCGCGTTCGAACTGCGGCCAGCTCTCGCCCGCGGCGGCGGCCACGGCGGCGCGCGCGTCCTGGCCGGCGGCGACGCGCGCGATCGCGTCGCGCAGCGCGGCCATGCCCCCCTTGCTGTGCAGGTACGCGACCGCGTTCTCGACCTCCGCGAAAGCCAACGTCGCGTCCTCTGCCGAGGGCAGCTTGGCCATCGACGGGTGCATCGCCTCGAAGCTGATGAGGTGTCCCGACCGAAGTGCCTTCGCCAGCAGGTGCTCCATCGGGGGCGCGATGCGGCCGCCGGCCGGCTCACGCCAGCGCCGCTCGAGGAACTTGGCGAGACCCTCCTGCAGCCAAACGGGCGCGCGATCCGCGCTCAGCGTCGAGACGGCGTAGTGGACCAGCTCGTGATTCATGCTGTCCAGCCACGGGTAGCCGGTGGCCAGCGCGCGCGGCGTCGTCACCATCAGCCGCGCCCACTTGCAGAGCGCGATCGTGCCGGTGCGCGCCACCTCGGCGACGGACAGCGACGACACCGCCGCCAGGTCGGTCGGGCTGCGATAGAGCTCCACCCGGATCGGGAGCGGCGGCTCGAACCCCAGATCCTCGTGTAGCGCGGCGGCGGCGGCCTCGACGGTGTCGCGGGCGTACGGGGCCAGCACCGCGTCCTCGGGCGCGTAGCGGATCACCGCGTGCGCGGAGCGCTCTTCCTTGAACTCGCGGACGGCGTCGCGCGCCGCTTTGGCCAGCTCCGCGAGCCCGCGCGCCTCCGGCACGCCGCCTGGTGCCGCCGCGGCGGCGTCCAGCGCGTGCGCGGCGCCGTCGTAGTCGCCCGTCAGAAACCTGTGATAGCCGTCGGCGAACTTCGTCTCCGGCGCGTCGGGGGCCACCTTGCGCAGGGCCGCCAGCGCCGTCGCCGCCTCTTTGAAGCGCCAGCTATCCAGCAACAGCTCGATCTCGCGCGCAGCCGCGTGCGCGTCGCTGCGCGGCGGTGGCGGACCGCCCACCACGGGCGCGGCCGCCAAGGTTACGGCCAGCAGCGCGACCGCGACCGCGCCCACGCCCGTCACTTGACCAGCTCCTCGTAATACCGCCGGACCTCGTCGCGGTATCGCTCCGGCGCTTTCTCCTTCATGGCGTCCAGCAGCTCCTGCCGCCAGGCGCGGGGCGCGCTGGATTCGTCGGCGCCGGGGATGCGCACGGGATCGCGGTGCCGTTCGGCGCTGCCCATCGTCCGCTCTTGCATCCCGTCGCGCAGCTTGGCCAGCCGATCGGCCGCGTCGCGCTCGGCCGTGGCGGCCGGCTTGGATTCGTCGCGGCGCAACGACTCGCCGGCTTCGCGCATGCGGGTGCCGGCGCCTTTCAGGTCGGAGGCCGCCTTCTCCATGCCCGGCATCTTGCCGAGGCGCCGGGCGGCTTCTTCGGCCAGCTCGTCGGTGCGCTTGCCGATGGCGGACTGCTTTTCGGCCTGCGCGCGGGCCGCCTCGCGCTGCTCGGGCGTCAGCGTCTCCGAACCCTTCGGCATCAGCTTGGCGAGATCGTCGGCGATCTCCTGGGCCAGCCCGCGCGCTTCGCCCACCGCCTCGGCGCGCTTGTCGCGGTCCGGTTCGGTTGCGCCGTGGCGGGCCCGGCGCGCCTCGGCCATCTCGTCCAGGTGCTCACCGGCGCGCTCGAGGCTGCTCTCGGCGCGCTCCGCCTCGCTCTTGGCCTCGGCGACATCCCGTTCGGAAAGCAGGCGGCGCATCTGCGTCGCGCTCTCGCGCGCCCGCTCGATCTCCTCGGACAGCGCGCTTTCGGGGCTGCCCGTCGGGACGCCGGCCAGCCGCTGCTTCAGGCGATCGATCTTCTCGCCTTCGCGCTTCATCAGGTCCTCGAGCTGCCCCTTCAGGCGCTTCTGCAGCTCCGCCTCCTGCTTCTCGGATAGCGCCTGGGTCTCTTTCTGAAGCGAGCGCTCGTCGCCTTCGAGGTCGCTGATCCGCTTCATCAGGTCGGCGACGACCCGGTTCTCCTGCGGGAAGCGCTCGGCGCCGAAGCCGTCCAGGTTCTGGTCCAGCATCTTGCGCATGCCCGAAAGCTGGTCCCCCAGCTCGGCGAGCGCCTTGTCGAGGTCGCCGTCGTTGCCGCGTTCCAGCAGCTCGTCGAGCTTGCGGGCCTGCGCCTCGATCCCCTTCATGTCGGGCATGTTCCGCCACTCCTCGGGGACCTCGTTGCGGGCCTGCACGGCGGCGATCTTCTGAGCCAGGTCGGCGATGCGCGCGCGCAGCTCACGGGCCTCGCGGGCCAGCTGTCGCCGCAGTGCCTCGTCGTGCGTCTGCTTGTAACGGGCCAGCAGATCCTGCAGGCGCGCGTGGGCGTCGGTCAGCTCCTTGCCCAGGCTGGCGAGATCCTCCAGTCGCTCGCGCCCGATGAGATCGTCCAGGCGCAAGACGTCGCTCTCCAGCTCCGCGATCTGCTTGGTCACGGCGGCTTCCAGGCGGGCGCGCCCGGCGCCGTTCTTGCCGCGCACCGCGGCCAGCGCCGCGGCCTCCGCGCGCAGACCGCGCTCCAGCCGATCAGCGATCCCGGCCAGCGCGGCCCGCATCGTCTTACCCAGGCCCCCTTCGCGGCGGTCCTCGTCCAGCAGTCGCCCCAGCAGCGCCAGGTGCGCCTCCTCCGAAGCGTGCACCGCGGCGATCGCTGCCACCCGGCGCTCGGTCGCCTCGGCCACGCTTCCCCCCTCGGACTTGCTGTCCGATTCGAGCCGCTCGGCCAGATCAGTCACGAGCCGCTCCAGGAGATCACGCTGTCGCTGGATGCGATCGTCAATCCCGTCGTGCGGGTTCTGAATCACCACGTAGAGGGTCCGCGACGAACCGACCTTGGGTCCCGAGATGGCATCCCGGTCACGCGCCTCGACGCGGTAGGCGACCCGCTCGGCGCCGGCGCCGCCCAGGACCGGGGCGGGATCCCAGAGCGTGCGCCCCTGCACGGCCGTCGCGCCCGCGCCCTCGCGCAATGGCTGGCGTTGCTCGGGGCGGTCGCCGACCCGGAAGACCAGGTCGACGGCTCCGAGCCCGTAGTCGTCGCTGGCCGAAAACCCGATCTCGATGGGGCGGGGCGTCGCCAGCTCGAGGCGATCGGCGGGGCCCTGGATGTCGACCCGCGGGGGCGCGTCGCTCTCCGCGCTCAGATGGTGCGGGCGCTCTTCGCGGATGGCGCGGCCGAAGGCGGGCTCCAACCAGAACCGGTAGATGGCGTCCTCGGTCAGCGTGAAGTCGGCAGTCAGCTTGTCGCTGGCGAGGACCGCCGCGATCTCGGTGGCGCCCGTTTCGCCCAGCAGAAGGGCCGCGTGGCGCGCGGGGCGCAGCGGGTGGGTCTCGATGTGCACGCGCGTCCCTTTGACCGCGGCGACATCGCCCGTCGACCCCTCGACCGTGCGGGGCGGCAGGCCGGTGTAGGGCGGGTAGCTGTACGTGACGCGCACGTCGCCGACCAGCGGCACCGTCGAGACCGCGGCGCCTTCGAACCGCGACGGCCGATGCACCAGCGTTCGCAGGCCGCGGGCCGCCAGCGGCCAGGCGGCCAGCGCCGCGATCAACAGCACGGCGACCAGCGCCGCAATTCCCAGCGCGCGGCCCGCCGAGGCCAGCGGCACCAGCCGCTCCGGCGCGACGGGGGCGATCGCGCTGGCAACCTGGCGCCGAAACGCGCGAACCAGCGGCGGCGAGCCGCCCAGGCGCGGGTCGGGCGGGGATTCGGCCAGCTCGACGGCGGACAGGAGATCGCTGGCCAGGCGGGGCGCCAGCACCCCGGTGCGTCGCGCCGCGGCGCGATCGCCGCGCAGGGCGCGCGCCGGCAAGAGCACGCCGAACGCGACCGCCGCCAGCGCCAGCGCGACGCAGAACGTGCCGGTCACGATCGGCCAGAAGCTGGCCGGCCCCACCGCGGTCGCCGTCAGCCCCAGCCCCAGCAGCCCCAGCCCCAGCGCGCCCAGCCCGTACCCGGCGGCTTCCAGCCCCGAGCGCAGCAGCAGCCGCCGCCGCACCGTCGCGAGAAACGTCTGGATCTCGTCGCCGTCGCGCATCCCCGCGCCAAATGTATCAAGCTCCCGCGAGCGCCGCCGGAGTTCCGCGCGCGGCTCTGACAGGGGCTGTCAGGTCAGCGGCTGCCGCGACAGGGCGTGCTGCCCGCCGGAACCGCGATTACAGCTGCTGGCGGCGGCGAACCTGAGCCGCTGTGCGGCCGGCCGGGCGATCATCCGCTGCGCGGCCGGCCGGCCCTGGTAGTATTCGCAGGCTTTGCGTCCGCCGCCCCTGCCTCAGGGCTTCGGTCCGCCACCCCTGCCGCCCGGCGTTGGCCCCTCGCGCCCGACGCCGACCGGCCCGGGGGCACGCGCTCGCGCGTTCCTGGCGGCGCACCCGCGCGCCAGCCTGGCGGCGGGCGTCGTGCTGGCTCTGTTGCTCATCTATCCGTTCGCCGTGGGCGCGATCGCCGCGCACGTGTTTGCCGGGCGCGCGTCGGCCAAGCTGGGGCGCGCGGTCACGGTGGGGCAGGGGCGGGCCGGCCTCCTCGACGTCGTGCTCGCCGACGTGACTGTCGCGGGCGCGCCCGGCGGGCAGCCGCTGGCGACCATCGCCCGGCTGTCCGTCCCGTTCGGGGCGGCGTTCGGCCTGCACACGCCCATCGAAGTCGGCGGCCTCCGCATCCTGGCGGTGCGGGGCGGCGCCGAAGACAACGTCACCGACGTGCTGGCGCGCCTGCGCGGCAAGCACCCGGCCGACAAGGGGGCGCCCGGCGCTCCGCCGGCCAGCGCCCCGCAGTCGCCGGCACCCGCGGCACCGGCTGCCGAGGCGCCGGCCCCCTCGAAGCTGCCCGACATCGCGCTGCAGAACGCGTCGATCGAGATCCGCGACGAGGAGACGCGCCTTCGCGTGGCGATTCCCTCGCTGTCCGGCGAGATCCGGCCCGGGACGCGCCTGGCGCTGCGGATGCGCGGGGTGCACGGCGGGCTCGCGTTCGGCGGCGACGGTGGCGGCCCTCGCTTCGGCGCCGACGAGCTGGACCTGGACACGCCGCTGGCGGGGATGAAGCCGACCGGGATTCCGTCGATCCGTGTCGCCGGCGGCACGGCCTCCCCGCTGCCGACGCTGGCGCTGACCGGTGTGGCGGGCGTCATCGCGCCGGCGCCGGTCGGTGTGCCCGGCGCGAAAGAAGGGCTGATCATCGATCTGCGCGGCAGCTACGGCGGCGCGCGCGAGACGCTCTGGACGGCGAAGGGCGACGCCGACCCCGCCCACGGCACCGGCAAGCTGGCCCTGCGGGCGGAGCAGTTCTCGCTGGCGCGCATCGCCGACGTGCTGCCAGCCTCGGTGCTGCGGCCGTCGAATACGCTCATCGACGCGGCGCTGGACCTCAGCTGGGTCGGCGATGCGGTCCGGTTCGGGGGCGACCTGGCGGTCGTCGGCCTCTCGGTCCAGAACGACGCGCTGGCCGCTGATCCGATCGACAACCTGTCGGTGCGGGTCGGCCTGCACGGCACGGTTTACCCGCTGGCCCGGCGCGTGGAGATCGAGCGCGCCGAGGCGCGCATCCGCGACCTGACCGGCCGCGTGTCGGGGCACGTGGCGATGCCGACCGGGACCTTCCGCTTCACGAACGGCAAGACGATGGGCGTGGTGCCCGACATCGACCTGACGTTCTCGGTGCCGCGCATCTCCTGTTCCAAGCTGCTGGCCAGCATCCCGGGCGCGCTGGTGCCGAAGCTGCAGGGGTTCGTGCTGCAGGGGTTCTTTCAAGCCGACGTCCACGCCCGCATCAACTTTGCGCACCTCGACGACCTCGAGCTGGGCGGCAAGGTCGGCCTGGACGGTTGCAAGGTTCTCAAGGCGCCCGACGAGATCAAGGCGCTGGGCGATCCGACCAAGCCCACGCTGGTCATCAACGTCGACGTCCCCAAGCTACCGGGCGGCCAGCCCGGCGAGCCCGACACGATCCCCGTCGTGGTCGGACCCGACAACCCCGACTTCGCCCCCTACGACCAGATCTCGCCCTATCTGGTGGGGTCGATCATGACCACCGAGGACAACGGCTTCTTCAAGCACCACGGCTGGGTCAGCTCCGAATTCAAGAGCGCGCTGCGACGCAACCTGCAGGGCGGCGGCTTCCGGCTGGGGGCGTCGTCGATCACGATGCAGATGACGAAGAACGTCCTTCTGACCAAGGACAAGACGCTCTCGCGCAAGTTTCAGGAGCTGTTCTTGGTCTGGTACCTCGAGCAGATCCTGCCGAAAGAGCGCATCCTCGAGCTCTACTTCAACGCCATCGAGTTCGGCCCGCGCATCTACGGCATCGGGGCGGCGACGCGGCACTACTTCGGCAAGCGCCCGGCGGACCTGACGCCGCTGGAGGCGGCCTTCTTCTCGTCGATCCTGCCCAGCCCCAAGCGCCGCTACATTCAGTACTGCCACGGATCGCTGACGCCCCAGTGGGACCGCTACGTGCGCCGCATCCTGGCCAAGGTGCACGAGCGCGGCCGGATCAGCGACGACGAATACGCGGCCTACTCCACGCAGCCGTTCGTGTTCGACCGCAAGGAAGCCAGCTTCACCGAAAAGCAGTGCCTGGACTGGGTCAAGAGCATGGCGCCCAAACCCGAGCCAGAGACGCCGCCCGACATCGACGACGCCGACGCGGGCGCGGACGGCGGCGGTTGGTCGCCCAAGCGCTTGCGGAAGCTGTTTTCCCATGGGTCGCCGCATCACGGCGCGGCACCGCCACCTTCCTCGAAATCCATCGCTGAACGCACGCACTGACGTCGCGGCTCCGCGTTGCTAATCTCAACGCCATGAGCCCGTCAGCACCTCGAACTGCATTGGTCGTCGGCGCGAGCCGCGGCATCGGTCTGGCCCTGTGCCGCCGCCTGAAGACATTGGGACGTACCGTGATCGCGACCGTCCGGCAAAGCGCGCCCGCGCTGGAGTCGCTGGGCGTTCAGGTCGAGACGGGCGTCGAGATCACCGACGACGACAGCGTCGCCGCGCTGGCGAAGCGCCTGGACGGCGTCGTGCTGGACGAGATGATCTGCAACGCCGGCATCCTGCGCGAGGACGATCTGGACAACGTCGACCTGGCGGACGTCCGCACGCAGATCGAGGTCAACGCCATCGGGCCTCTGCGGGCCGTGAAAGCCTTGCGCCGAAACATCCGGCGCGGCGGCAAGCTGGCCCTCATCACCAGCCGCATGGGGTCGATCGGCGACAACGGCTCCGGCGGCTACTACGGCTACCGCATGTCCAAGGCGGCGCTGAACGCGGCCGGCGTGTCGCTGGCGCGCGACCTGCGCGGCTCGGGCATCGCCGTCGCGATCCTGCACCCCGGCTTCGTGCGCACCGACATGACCGAGGGGAGCGGCACCGTCGAGCCGGACCAGGCGGCCAAGCAGCTGGTCGATCGGCTGGACGCGCTGACGCTGGAGACGACGGGCACGTTCTGGCACGCCAACGGCCAAGTCCTCCCCTGGTGACGCTGCCTCAGCGGGGCAGCCTGCTGAGGAACGCGACCAGGGCGGCGGCGGCCAGCAACGCCGAGGCCGCGCGCAGCGCCCACCGTTCGTAGCGGGCGGCGTTCCGTCGGGCCGCGGCGACCAGCAGCGGCAGCGCCAGGCCGACGACCAGGAGCTGCCCCAGCTCGACCCCGATGTTGAACGAGACCAGCGCAAGCACGAGGCCGCGCCGCGGCAGGCCGATCTCGCGCAGCGCGGACGCGAAGCCCAGGCCGTGTACGAGGCCGAACGCGAACACCAGCGCCCAGCGCGCGCGCGGCGGACGCGGCAGCAGGTTCTCGAGCGCGACGACCGCCACCGAAAACGCGATGGCCGGTTCGACCCAGCGGGTGGGCACCGTGCCCGGGCGCAGGACCTGCGTCGCCAGAGTGATTGAATGGGCCACCGTGAACGCGCTGACGATGGCCGCCGCGCTCCGGATGGACTCGCCTGGGCTGGCTGCGTGCGCGGGGCGCCGCCCGCGGACCGCGGCCGCCAGCAGCAGCGCCGCCAGGAACGCCAGATGGTCCGCCCCCGTCAGGATGTGCGCGACGCCCAGACGGACGTAGACGGCGGCGGTTTGCCAGGCGGGCGGCGGTTGCTGGACGTCGATCGCGACCTCGCGCTGGCGGTCGTAGAAGACGACGGTCGACGCGTCGGGATCGTCAGTGGCGCTCTTGGGTTGGCCCACGTCCACGCGCGCATAGCTGGCGTGGTAGGGGTCGTGATCGAACATCAGGTCGTAGCGCAGGTGAAGCGTTCGCGCGCCCGGCCCGCAGGCGAACCGCGCGACGAAGACGCTGGTTGGCTCGGACGCGTTCGGGTCAGGCGCCACGGACGCGGCGACGCGCGGGCAGGGGCGGGGGCTCCCGTTGACGCTGGCGGTGACGCGCAGCCCGGCGGCGATGACATCCGGCGCGTGGCCGGCCGGCGCGATCCGCACGAGATCGGCGGCGCGAAATCGGATCCGCCAGCGGACGTCCCCGTCGCCGAACGGGTACGCGATCTCGGCGAACGTGGTCGTCTGCTGGTGTGCGCGCGCTGCCGGCGCAAGGCACAGGAGGCCCAGCGCGGCGGCGAGGCGCCAGGATCGCTTCACGCGGCGATGGTATCAGCCGGCGCGCGCGATCGGCGTCGCCCGTCGGTGGCGGCGAGGCATCTGCATCACCACGACCGTCGCGTCCTCGGCGAACCGGGCGCTGGGGCCGAGCAGGGCGCCGCAGATGCTCTCGGGCGAGAGCTGCGCGCGCTGCAGGCGACCGAGCAGCGCCCGCTGTCCCAGCGGATCGCCGGCGGTCCCCAGGCGGTCGGTGATCCCGTCGGTGACCAGCACCAGCGCATCCTCGGGTCGCAGCTCCAGCGTGACCTCGCGATAGGTCTGCCCGGGGAAGATCCCCAGCGCGAGGCCGACCGACGGCGGAAGGTCCTCGGCCCCGCCGCGGGCGCGCTTCACGAAGGGGCCCAGGTGACCGGCGCTGGCGATCTCGGTGTCGCCCGTCATCGGGTTCAACCGCACGCACACCGCGGTGACGAACCGATCGTCGACCTGCTGCTGCACGAGCCAGTCGTTCAGCAGCTGCAGGACCGCACCCGGTGACTGCCCGCGCGCGATCGCCTGGCGCATCACCCAGCGCAGGCTGGCCACGGGGCCGGCTGCGCTGGGACCGTTGCCGCTCACGTCGGCCATGATCGCCGAGACGCGGCCGTCCTGCTGCTGGATGATCTCGAAGAAGTCGCCGCCGTTGCCGGCCGGGGCCCACTGGCGCGCGGCGATGTTCAGCCGGCTCCATGTGGGGAGATGAACCACCCCTTGGGCGCCGCGTGCGGGACGCGGGTTGGTCCGCGCCGCCGGCGCGAAGATCAGTCTCCCCTTACCCGACTCATCCATGACCGATATCCATAACGTTTGAGCTGTCGCAAAATTTCTTGACGAGCTTCGAAGATACTGTGGGTCATTCAAAAAGAGAACAGAAAAATTGTAATTTAGCTGTCCTGTTTCGGGACAAATGAGTGCGCTGATATGCGCCCTTGGCGCCAGGTGCGTACATGTAGCGCAAGTCAGCAGAACCATGCGCAAATCGCAGCCGGAACGCCAGTTTGTGCGCGTCGCTCAGCGCAACGTGACGGTGCCGGACAGCTCGAGCTCTCGGGACGAGGAGCCGACCCGCACGTCGAAAACGCCGGGCTGGGCGCGCCAGGCGTTTGCGGCAACGTCGTAGAACGCGAACGCGCGACGGTCGAGGTTGAGCTGGACGCGCTTCGTTTCGCCAGGCCGCAGCTCGACCTTGGCGAACCCCTTCAGCTCCTTCGATGGCCGCGGTACCGGCGGGCGCCGCTCGCCCACGTAGACCTGCGCGACTTCGGCACCGGCGCGCCCGCCCGTGTTAGTGACGTCGAAGGCGACGGTGACCGGGCCGTCACCCGTCATCGTGGCCGGCGAGATCGAGAGGCCGCCGTACTTGAACCGCGTGTACGACAGGCCGTGGCCGAACGGGAAGAGCGGCTTCTTCTTGATGCGGTCGAAGTGGCGATAGCCGACGAACACGCCCTCCGTGTACCGGATCCGCTTGTGCGCGTCCGGGTAATAGCTGTCGTGCGCGGCGCTGTCCGCGAATGACCGTTCGAAGGTGACGGGGAGCTTGCCGGAGGGGTTCACGTCGCCGAACAGGACCTCCGCCAGCGCAGTTCCCCCTTCCTGGCCCGGGTACCAGCTCTGCAGGATGGCCGGGACGCGGTCGACGAAGCTGGTCATGTCGACGGCCCCGCCCGACGTGACGGCGACGATCACGCGCGGGTTGGCCGCCCGCACGGCGGCGATCAACTCGTCCTGACCCAGCGGAAGCTGGAAGGTCCGGTCGTAGCCCTCGCTCTCGGTCATCGGGTCGAAGCCGGCGGCGACCACCACGGCGTCGGCACGGCGGGCGAGCTCCTTGGCGGCGGGGTCGACCAGCGTGTCGGCGCGGCGCACGCCCAGCCCGACCCGCGCGTGGTGGTCGGCGTGCTGGTAGTCGAACCGGATCGTCACCGGCTTGCCGGCCGCCAGCGGCAGGCGCACCGTCGCGATCGGCTGCGGGCCGCGCGCGCGGTCCAGCACCAGCTTGCCGTCGACGTACAGGCGGTACTGGTCCAGCCCGTAGGTGAACGCGACGAAGAGGTAGTCGCCGGACGTCGGGGCCACGTAGGCGCCCGTCCATCGCGCCGACGATTGCTTGCGCTGCCCGGTCGGCCAGAAGTTGGGCTTGTCCCAGGCGAAGCTCACGTGCGGGTCGACCCGCACCAGCGCCGGAGTGCCGTTCAGCGCCGGGTCGTCGAAGTATTCGCCCTTCAGCCCCGGCTGGTGGCCAGCTTCCGCGGGGGTGACCCAGTCCGTCGAATCGAAGATCTCGGCCAGCGTCGGCACGCCGTGATGGGCGAGCACGGTCGCCGAGCCGCGCAGGTGCTCGGCCAATCCCTGGACGAAGCTGACCGCCGCCAGGGGCCGCGCCTGGGCGCTGCCGCCGCCGACCGGCACGGCGGGGTAGGCATCGGGGCCGATCACGGCCAGCGTCTTCAGCTTCCCCTTGTCCAGCGGAAGCAGCCCGCCCTGGTTCTTCAGCAGCACCAGGCTGGCGCGGGCCGCGTCCAGGGCGACGGCGCGACCGGCCTCGTTGTAAAGCGGCGCGCTGAGGTCCGTTGCGGGCCGATCCAGCCAGCCGAAGCGGATCGCCGTACGCAGGATGCGGCGCACCTTGTCGTCGATCGTCGCGACCGACACCTTGCCGGCCTTGATCGCGGGCAGCAGCGTCTCGCGATTCATGAACGTGCCCGCCGGCATCTCCAGGTCCAGCCCGGCGTTTGCCGCGGCCACGCCGTCGTAGGTCGCGTCCCAGTCCGATATGACGACACCGTCGAACCCCCATTCCCTCTTGAGGAGGCCGTTCACCAGCCCGTCGTTCTCGGTCATGTGAAGACCGTTCACGAGGTTGTACGAGGTCATGACGGCGCCGACGTGGGCGTCCTTGATCGCTGCTTCGAAAGCCGGCAGATAGATCTCGCGCAGCGCGCGCGGATCGATGTCCGAGCTGGTGTGGTGTCGGTCGACCTCCGAGTTGTTGCCCAGGTAGTGCTTCACCGTGGCGCTGACGCCCTGGCTCTGGACACCGTCGATGTACGCGACCGCCGTGCGGGCCGCCAGGAAGGGGTCCTCCCCGAAGTACTCGAAGTTGCGGCCGCACATCGGGGCCCGGGCGATGTTCACGCCCGGCGCGAGCAGGATGTGCACGCCCCGCGCGCGGGCGTCACGCGCGATCGAGGCGCCCACCGCCCGCGCCAGCGCCGGGTCCCACGAGGCGGCCAGCCCGACGCCGGCGGCGTACGTCGTCGACGGGCCGAGCTTGTTCACGCCGAAGGGGCCGTCCGCCAGGCGAAACGCGGGCAGACCCAGACGGGGAACGGCGCGCACGAAGAACCCGTCCACGCCGCCGATGTAGTCGACCTTCTCGTCCAGCGTCATCCGGGCGAGGATCGCGCCGGCGCGCTGGTCGATCTCGGCGGCAGTGGGCGAGGGGGCGCCGCCCGCCGGCGCGCCCGCCATCAAGGTGAGGCGAAGCAGCGCGCCCGCACCGGCGGCGACCGCTCCCCCGCGGAGGAGACCACGAACCCGTCGCGGCATGTGGCCGCGAAAGGTATCACTCACGTCGCGGTTGTTAAGCGGCGGCCTTGGCGGGGCGTCCGGGGCGCTTGCCGGCCGGCTTCTTCATCTTCTTCGCGCGGCGCGCCTCGCGGTACTTCGCGATCTGCGTCTTCGAGATGTCCTTGTGCTTCGCGCAAACCATGCCGAAGACCGGGGCCGCGGGGTTCTTGCATCCCGGCACGGGGCAGAGCTGCTTCGTACGGCGGCGACCACCACCACGGATGGACAGCAGCTTCGCCGGACGGCCCGGCCCGGGGCGGCCGCCCAGCGCGGACTCGACGGCGGTGCGCGCGCGGTCGAGCGCATCCCGCTCCAGGAGCGAGCTCAATTGATTGGTGAAGTCCTCGATCAGCGTGCGGATGTTCATCGGGGCGCATCCTAAGCAGAGGTTTCCCGCGCGAACAAGCCGAACTTGCGAATTTCACGCGGTTTCCGGAGGTGACCCTCACGCGCCGCGGCAGCGCCGGAGGGGGCTGGTTGCTTTCTAGTTGAAAATGAATATCAACAACGCTATCGATCGGTGTCGGCCGAAGCACCATGCCCCGCCCCCGTACCTCCCATCTCCGATTCGCGCTGCTCTTTGGCGTGTCGGTGGCCACCCTGGCCATGGGCGCGGGCTGCAGCGCGCCGGCCGCGGTGGCCAGCCGGTCCGAGCAGGGATCCTGGAGCGGTCCAGCCGCCCCGGCCGATCGCGCGCACATCGTGGCGGTGTACCAGAGCCACTGCGGCGCCTGTCACCGCCCGGTGCCGCCCGGCAGCGAGCCGTCCGACCACGTGCACGCCGAGTTGATCCGCCACCGCAAGCGCGCCCGCCTGACCGAGCAGGAGTGGGCCGGCCTCGACGCGTTCCTGACCGCGCGGTAGGGCTCGGGAACCGGCGCCCTTCAGGCGCATCTCACCCTTGATGTCGGTTCCGCTCCCCACGCCCGCGCCGCCGCGGGTTCCTTTCACGGAAAGGATGCGGGCCAGCGCGCGGCATTCGGGGCAGGCGTTCGGGCTGGTGTGGCAGTCGTCGCCCGGCGGTGTCGTGGCGCTCGCCCTGCTGACCCTCGGGGCCGCGGCGTTGCCGCCGTTCGTCGCCTACGTCGGCAAGCTGATCATCGACAGCGTGATCGCGGCGCGCGCGGCTGCGCCCGGGCCCGAACGGGTGGCCGCCCTGGCGCGCGCGTTGCGCTACCTGGGGATCGAGCTGGCGGCCGTGCTGGCGCAAGCGGGGACGGAGCGCGTGCTGGGCCTCATCCGCCAGCTGGTGGGCCTGCGCCTGGGCATCGACCTCAACGTGCGCATCCTCGAAAAGGCGCAGCGGCTCGAGCTGCGCCACTTCGAGGACCCGACGTTCTACGACAAGCTGACGCGCGCGCGCCGCGAGGCCTCCACGCGCCCGCTGTCGCTGATCCAGAGCAATTTCCAGGTCGTCCGCAACGCGCTCACGCTGGCCGGGTACGCGGCGCTGCTGGTCCGGTTTTCGGGGTGGATGGCGATCGCGGTGCTGGTCGCGACCATCCCCGCCTTCGTCGCCGAGGCGCGCTTTTCGGGCGCGGCGTTCCGGCTGCGCAACTGGCGCTCGCCTGACTCGCGGCGGCTGACCTACCTCGAGTACGTGCTGGCCAACGACGAGCACGCGAAGGAGGTGAAGCTGTTCGGCCTGGGCCCGGTGCTGCTGGGCCGCTACAAGACCCTCGCCGAGTCGTTCTTCGGCGACGACAAGCGCCTCGCGATCGGTCGCACGGTCTGGGGCTACGGGCTGTCGCTGCTCAGCACGGCGGTGTTCTACGGTTCTTATGCGCTGATCGTGGCAGCGACCGTCGCCGGGCGGCTGTCGCTGGGCGACATGACGCTGGCGCTGGTGGCGTTCCGCCAGGGGCAGCAGAGCTTCCAGTCGGTGCTGTCCGCGCTGGGCGGCATGTACGAGGACACGCTCTACATGTCGAACCTGTTCGAATACTTCGCCATCGACACGGACACGCCGCAGCGGCGCGGGCCCGTGGGGTTGGTGCGCGCCGAGGAGGGGATCCGGTTCGTCGACGTCGGGTTTCAATACCCCGCGACCGACGGGCAGCCGGGCGCCGACGGCGCGGGCAAGTGGGCCCTTCGCCACGTCGACCTCTTCATCCCCAAGGGGCAGAGCCTGGCGCTGGTCGGCGAGAACGGCGCGGGCAAGACGACGTTCATCAAGTTGCTGGCGAACCTCTATCGTCCGACGGAGGGGCAGATCCTGCTCGACGGGCGCGAGCTGGCGGCCTGGGACGCCGAGGCGGTGCGCCGGCGGATCGGCGTCATCTTTCAGGACTTCAACGAGTACCAGCTGAACCTGCGCGAGAACGTGGCGTTCGGCAGCGTCGAGCACGCTGCGGACGACCTGCGCGTGGGGCGGGCCGTCGATCGCGGGGGCGCGCAGGAGCTGGTGGCCGCCCTGGCCGGCGGGCTCGAGGCGCAGCTTGGGCGCTGGTTCTCGGGCGGGGTCGAGCTTTCGGGCGGCCAGTGGCAGAAGGTCGCCCTCGCGCGCGCCTTCATGCGCGAGGACGCCGACATCCTGATCCTCGACGAACCCACGGCGGCGCTGGACGCCGAGGCCGAGCACGCGGTCTTTCAACGCTTCCGCGCGCTGGCGGCGGGGCGGACGACGATCCTGATCTCGCACCGGTTTCCGACGGTGCGCATGGCGGATCGGATCCTGGTGCTGGAAGGCGGGCGTGTCGTCGAGGACGGCACCCACGCCCAGCTGGTCGCCGCCGACCGGCGCTATGCGCGCATGTTCAAGCTGCAGGCCGCCGGCTACGCCTGAGTCGGCTTCTGAATAGCCTCGGCCGCCAGCAGGCTCCCGCGGGCGACGATGCGCTGGCACAGGACGGCAGCGTAGTCGTCGGGCACGGTGGTGGTGACCGACGGACGCGCGCCGATTTCGCGGGCCAGCGCGTCCAGGCGCGGCCAGCGGGCCGCGTCGATCAGCCGCACGTTCAGCCCGCGTTCGACGATGGCAAAGCGCAGCAGCGACGGGGCCAGGGTGACGTGGACGCGCTCGAAGCGGTCGGGTGGGATCACGCCCGCCGCGATCGCCTCCTCGATGCGGCCGGCGATCTGCGCGAAGGCGGCCGCGGCCTTGTCGCGATCGGCGGGTGTGGCGGCGACGAGCAGGTTCCACTGCGCCTGGCTCAGCTCGCTGGAGCCTTCGGCCCAGGCCCGCTGATGCGCGCGCGCGAACGGATCGGCCGGCAGCAGCGACGGCGGGTGCGTCTCGTCCAGGAACTCGCAGATGGCCACCGATTCGAACAGCACACGGCCGTCCGCCAGCAGCAGCGGCACCTTGCCGTAGGGCGACAGCTTCGTGAACCAATCGGGCTTGTTCTTGAGATCGATCTCGCGGCGCTCGAATGCGACGCCCTTTTCCCGCAGCGTGATGGCGGCCCGGTGCACGTACGGACAGAGCTTGTGGCTGATCAGCTCCAGCTTCATCGTCTGGAAGTATGTATCGTCGGACGCCTCACGCATGCGCCGCTTCGCCTGGCCCCTGATTCTGTTGGCTTGCGTGGCCGCGTGCGCGCGGGGTGAGCGCCGGCGCGGCGCCGACGTGCTCACGCAGCACGGCGACGCGGCCCGCACCGGTGTGACGGATCCCGAGCCTCGGCTGCGGCCCGAGCTCCTGACGCCGCAGACCTTCGGGCGCCTCTACGTTCGCAAGGTCGACGGCGGGATCGTTGCGCAGCCGCTGTTCATCAAGGACGTCCCCACCGCCCGCCACGGGCGACGCGATTTGTTGCTGGTCGCGACCGAGACGAACTGGGTCTACGCCTTCGACGTGAACGACCAGCGCGCCGATCCCGCGACGCCCCCGCTGGCCGCGCGGCAGCTGGAAGCGACGGGGCGCGTTCGCCCCGCGATCTGCGACGAGACGCCCTCCCAGCGGGTCGGCATCACCGCCACGCCGGTGGTCGATCCCGCCACGCATCGCCTGTACGCGGTTGCCCGCAACGCCGACGACCATCAATACGTGCTGCACGCGCTGGACCTGACGGCGGATCTGGCGGACGCGCGCCCGCCGGTGCGGATCGCGGCGGAGGCGGGCGGGGCGCGATTCGACGCCGAATGCCAGCGAAACCGACCCGCGCTGTTGCTGGCGGGCGGCGTGGTGTACGCGGCGTTCGGGAGCCTGGGCTGCGACCGCGACTGCGGGCCCGACCAGCCCTACCGCGGCTGGGTGATGGGGTGGCGCGCGGCGGACCTCGCCTCGGCGGGCGTGTTTTGCACGAGCCCGGAGCCGACGGGGCACGCCGGGATCTGGCAGGGGGGCGGGGGACTGGCTGCCGCCGCCGATCGGATCTTCTTTCAGACGGGCAACGGCCCCGGTCCGCTGGGCGACGCGTTCGTGGCCCTGACTGCGCCAGCGCTGGAGCTGGCGCCTGTTCACCGGCCCGCGAACCACGCCGCGCTCGACCGCGCGGACGTCGACCTGGGCTCGGGCGCGCCCGTCTGGCTGCCGCCCGGGGTTCTGCTGGGCGCTGGCAAAGAAGGGCGGTTCGCGCTGCTCGACGCCGCGTCGCTGGCGCCCGTGCAGGACGACTTTCAAGCGTTCGCGAACAGCTACCACGCTGATGCGTCGGCGCCGGCCTGTGGCGCGCTGGTGCGCTCGGCGTTTCCGACCAACTGCGACACCGCCGTGCCCGGCTGCTACATCGATCCCGCCCGCTATCAGAACGGCGAGGACTGCGGCCCGAACGTCAACGGCGGGCCCGTATTCTGGCCCGACGCCGGGGCCGACTTCGGGCTGGTCCTGCAGATGGCGGGGCGCGATTTCCTGAAGTCGTTCCGGTACGACCCGCGCGCGCGCCGCCTGGACCCGCGGCCGTTCGCGGTGTCGCCGGTGCGCGCGGTCGAGGGGATGTCCGGCGGTTTCGCGACGCTGTCGGCCGACGGCGGGCGGAACGCGATCTTGTGGATCAGCTATCCGCTGGGCGATCCGCAGTGGCAGAACGTGCCGGGCCGGCTGGCGGCGTTCGACCCGCTGACGCTGCGCGAGCTGTGGCACGACGACGGCGGCGAGCTGTTCGCGAAGTTCACGGCGCCCACGATCGCGGACGGGCGCGTCGTGCGCGCCACGCTGTCGGGGCGGATCGTCGTCTACGGGCTTCACGCGGAGCCGGCTCGCGGCCTCGTGCCGCGGATCGCGGCCTTCTTCAGGCCCCGCCCGTTCGTGGCGCCGCCGCTGGTCGGCCGCGCCGCCGTCGACGAGAAGTACCGCCTGGCCGGCGGCGAGACCGGGTTCCTGGGCGCGCCGGCGTTCGACGCGCGCCCGGTGCAGGATCGGGCGCAGGGGTGGTACCGCGACTTTCACGGCGTGATCGTCGGCGCCGTGCCGGCCACCATCTCGGCGCGCCATCTGCCGCCCGGCACGCCGCCCGCCCCAGGGCACCGGCCCTGGTCGGGCCTGGGCACACCCTTCGCCTCGTCCATCTACTGGTCGGCGGCGACGGGCGCGCACATCCTGACGGCGGAGATCCGCGACGCCTGGCTGGCCACCGGCGGTCCGACGGGACCGCTCGGCTACCCGACGTCCGACGAGGCGCCGGCCCACGACGGAGGCCGCGCGGCGGAGTTCCAGAGTGGGCGCATCGTATGGACGGCCCAGACGGGCGCACGCATCGCGCGCTGACTAGCTGGCGGGCGCGTCGCGGGCGATGCGCAGCGGGAAGGGCGGCGCCGCGCCGGTGAGCGGCCACGCCAGCGCGTCGCCCGGCGAAAGCTCGACCTCGTGTGCGCGCGGCGCCTCGCGGGACAGCGCCGCGGCGGCCGCTTGCACCGCTGCGGCGGCACCTGGGCCCGCGGACAGCACCAGCGAGACCGCGGCAAGCAGGCGTGACGGGAGCCGTTCGGCGGCGGCGGTCGCGACGACCAGCCCGTCGGGCACGCCGTCGGCCAGGCTGTCTTTGGTGAACACCAGCTCGGCGCGATCGACCACCAGGAAATGGGGCCGGCCGCTGCGGGCCCGCAACTCACGCAGCGCGGCCAGCAGCTGGGCCACGAATCCCGGCTGCTCCCCGGGGGGAAGCGCCGCCAGGCTCGCGACGACGTGACGGCCGGGCGCGGCCAGGGCCGCGACGACCTCCGGGATCGTCGGCGCGCGATCCGGCACGCCCAGGACGACGGCGGCGTCCTTGCCCGTGGCGTCGGCGCCGTGGACGCCGGCGGGATCGATGATGCAGGACTGGTAGCTCTCGTCGGCGAGGCGCCGCAGCACGTGGGTCAGCAGCGCCGAGCGCGCGCCGTCGTCGCCGCCGACGCACAGGATCGTCCCGTCGCGCGCTGGGATCGCGAAGGACGTCGCGTCGCCCCGCACGCCCAGCGGAATCCGATGTCGCGCCCGGCGCGGCTTCAGCACCCGCGCATCCTCCGCGATGAGCGCGTCGACCAGCTCGACCACGCCGACGCCCGCCCCGCCGCGGGTCACGATGTCGGCGGCGTCGGCCAGGCTGGGGACGGCGTCCGCGACTGCCACCGACAGCTCGCAGTGGGCCAGGAACGCGTGGTCATTCTCGCCGTCGCCGACGCCGACGACCTCGTGCCGCGACAGCCCCAGGTCGGTCAGCGCGAACTCGAGGCCGCTGGCCTTGTTGACGCCCGAGGGAAGCACCATGACGGCGCCCTTGTTGAAGATGACCTGCAGCTCCAGCCCCAGCTCACGGATGGCGTCGACTACCTCCCGCTCGTGTGGTTGGACGGTCGCGACGATCACGCCGCCGCGATCGACCGGCACGCCGCGCGCCCGCAGGCGGTCGATGAAGGCCTGCGGCGGGGCTGGCGCCAGCAGCCGCGGCACCGGGACCGACGGCTTGGTGTAGACGGCGCCGTTCTCCGAGACGATCGCGTCGAACATCGACACGTCCGGGCAGACCTGCGCGAGGTCCTCCAGGCGGCGCCCGGTCACCAGCAACACGCGCCGCCCGGTCGCGCGCAGCCGCTGCAGGGCCGCGCGCGTCTCGGGGAGGATCTTCCCCTCGGGCGCCAGGGTTCCGTCGTAGTCGCAGGCCAGGGCGTGGTAGTGCACGGGTTTTCCCTGAATCTAGGGATGCGGCTGCGCCTCGGGAGAGGTGGCCGGCACGGGATCGGCGGGATCCAGGTGCGCGCCCACGACCGTCTCGGGCGGGTCGCCGCCCCCGGCCTGGTTGGCGGCCACCAGCGCGCGCGCCTCGTCGCGGAGCGCCGGCAACCGCCGGGCGAAGTAGGCCGCCGCCACGATGCACACGCTGCCGCCGATCATCACGGTGGCCGGCGCGCCGATCCGCTGGGCCGAGGCGCCCGCGAAGAAAGCCCCGAACGGCGCCATGCCCAGGAACATCATGGAGAACAGAGACATGACGCGCCCCCGCATGTCGTCGGGGGACAGCGTCTGGAGCAGCGTGTTCGAGGCCGCCGTTTGCAGCACGGTCGCGAGGCCGGTGACGAACAGCAGCGCCAGCGACACGCCCAGCCGGCGCGACAGCGCGAACAGGATCAGCGACAGCCCGAACACGCCGGCGGCGGTGACGACCCAGCGGCCCAGTCCCTTGACGGCGCGGCGCCGGGCCAGCAACAGCGCGCCGCCCAGCGCGCCGATGCCGCTCGACCCCATGAGCAGGCCCAGCCCCTTGGCGCCGACGCCCAGCACGCGATCGGCGAAGAGCGGCATCAGGATGGCGTAGGGCATCCCGAACAGGCTGATGACCCCGATCAACGTCAGCAGCGCGCGGATGGGACCGCTGGCCGCCGCGAACCGGAAGCCACCGGCCAGGTGGTTCAGCATCGACGCCGGCACGGGTCGGGACCGCGCCGGGACCTGGATGCGCAGCAGCGCCAGGATGACCGCCACGTACGACAGCCCGTTGAGGATGAAGCACCATCCCTCGCCCACGGCGGCGACCAGGACCCCGGCGACGGCCGGCCCCAGCATGCGCGCCGCGTTCACCATCGACGAGTTCAGCGCGATCGCGTTGGGGAGATCCTCGCGCGTCACCATCTCGATGACGAAGGATTGCCGCGTCGGCATGTCGAACGCGTTCACGACGCCCAGGCCGGCCGCAATCGCCATGACCGCCGGGACTGTGACCGCGTGGGCGACCGTCAGGCTGCCGAGGAGCAGCGCCAGGACCATCGCGGAGGTCTGCGTCCCCAGCAGCACGCGCCGCCGATCGAGCCGGTCGGCCGCGGCACCGCCGAGCGGGCTCAGCAGCAGCACCGGCAGCTGCCCCGAAAAGCCGACCAGCCCCAGCAGCAGCGCCGAACGGGCCAGCCGGTAGACGAGCCATGCCTGGGCGACCGACTGCAGCCAGGTGCCGACCAGTGAAATGAGCTGGCCGCCGACGAACAGGCGGTAATTGCGGTGGCGCAGCGCGCGGAACGTCCGCGAGCCTTCGAACCTGGAGGTCACGGGCGAATCTAGCGCCGGCCTACGGATGAGCAAGATCGGGCGGCGGCCCCGACCGCTCGGAGCCCGGCGCGGCCCGTTCCGGCGCGGGCGGCCGCGACGGGGGCGCCGGCGGCTGTCGCGCGGGCGGCGGCGCCCCGGCCAGCGTCTTTTCGTAAAGGTTGCGGAACAGGTTGTCGGGGTCCGTGCGCGCCTTCACGCGGTCGAAGTTGCCGCGGTTCCAGACGCTCCAGAACTCCTGCTCGGTGAAGTGATTGTGCGAGATCAACGTCTTGAGCCCGCCCATCTCCAGCAGCTTCTCTTCGATGACGCGGTAGTCGTTGCTCCCCTGGCGCTGCTTCATTCCGTAGACGGCGATGTCCAGGAACAGGTCGTCGGGCAACCCGGAATAGAAGCTGGGCGCCAGCCACTCGTAATCGCGCACGCGCCGGTAGGGGACGCACCACAGCGGGTAAAATTGAAACTCACCGTCGAACCAGCGCAGGAACGGTTCGACCCGCGAAAACGGCAGGAACAGGTCGATCGTCACCTCGGGCGTCGACGGCAGCAGCCACGGGAACCGCTGGGCCAGCCGCAGGATCTCCGACGACCCGACGAACTTGCCCAGCAGCAGCCGACCCAGCATCGATTTCGGGTGAACGTTCGTGACGCCGCGGTCGTAGCGGAAGAAGTAGTCCTTCGTGCGCAGGTAGTCCTCGGTGCGCGTCAACGTGCTCTGGTAGTAGACCTTCAGCCAGTCGTAGCGGTTCGTGTACGGCGCCGCGTCGACGAACGTGCCGGCGTTCAGCACGTAGCAGTCGGGCCCGTGCGCGAAGCCGTCCATGAAGTCGACGTCGCGCCGATCGAAGTGCCGCCGAATGCCGGCCTGGAACTCGTCGATCGTCCGGTACTTCTCGTAGACGATTTTCACGAACTGCCGCGCGGGCACCAGGCGAAAGGTCAGCGCCGACAGCACGCCCAGCGTGCCGAACGTGCCGTGCAGCATCTGGAACAGCAGCCGATCGTCCGGGTCGGCGTCGTCGGGCGCGACCTCCAGCACGTCGCCGCGCGCCGTGATCACCTCGTACCGGACGCAGGAGTCGTGGAAGCCGCCGTACATGAACGACCCGGACTCGATCGAGCAGCCCGCCACGGCGCCGCCGGCGGTGATCGTCCGCAGCTCGGGCACGACCGTCGGCATGAGACCGTGCGGCAGCGTGGCGTCGACGAGCTGGTCGAACGTGACGCCCGCCTCCGCAACGCAGATCCGGCGCTCGGGGATCAGCTCCAGGATCTCGGTCAGGCCGGTGAGGTCGACCTTGTCGTCGGCCCGCGTCGCGTCGTGCAGCTTGGGCACCTGGTGCGACACCGCCGCCTTGCGGAACGAGACCGGGCGCCGGGCCCGCGCGAACGCCCGCACCTGGTCGGAGATCTGCTCCAGCTTGCGCGCGTGGCGGTCGGCCGCCGCGCGCGCGTCTATCCGAGGTTTTCCGTCGTGCATCGCGGGTGGTACGGGCTCAGGCCAGCGGTGGCAGCGCCTGCTCGTTGGGCGCCTGGACCCCGGTCCGCTCTTCCTCTTCACCCAGCTCTTCGATCAGCTTGGCCGAGAAGGCCTCCAGGTCGTCCGGCTTGCGGCTCGTGATCCAGTTGTCGTCGACGACGACCTCCTGGTCCTGCACGTGCGCGCCAGCCTGGCGCAGATCGCCCTGGATGGTCTTCCAGGCGGTCAGCGTGCGCCCTTCCACCAGCTCGGCCGTCAGTAGCAGCTGCGGGCCGTGGCAGACCGCCGCCAGCGGGCGCTTGGTGGCGTCGAAGTCGCGCACGAACTGGACGAAGCGGTCGTCGGCGCGCAGCTTGTCGGGCGAGTAGCCGCCCGGGATCAGGAGACCTACGTAGTTGTCGACGTCAGCGTCGTCGATACCCAGGTTGGTGGTGGCGGTCTCTTTGCCCTTGTCACCCTTGAGTTGCTCGCCGGCCTTGGTGCCGATGATGTCGACCTGATACCCGGCCTGGCGCAGGCGGTCGTACGGGATCCGGAACTCCGAATCCTCGAATCCCGGTCCCAGCAGGCAGGCGACCTTGCCGTGCTTCGTGTTCTCGTCGGCCATGGCTTGCTCCTCCGCCTACCAAAGTGGCGTCGAGGCCGGGGAACGCAATCGGGAGCGCGACGTTATCGCGTTGGCGGCGAGACAAGCGGGACGCCGTAGCGCTTGAGGATGGCCGCGATCTGCGGCCGGTGCGTGCGGATCACGTCGTCCAGGCGCCGGCGCAGCTGGTCGTCGCCGCGGCGCACCCCCATGCCGACGTCGAACGCGAACTTCAGGCCGCCGGTCTCGCTGGCCGTGGCGATCGGGACGATGGACAGCGGCACCGGGCTGGACTTCGCGAACCACCCCGCCGTCGGCCCCCACACGACGGCGACGTCGACGGTGCCGCGCGACACGGCATTGACGATCGGCGCCAGCGGATCCGGGTGGCCGTAGTCGCCGTAGACGGGGAAGCCCACCACCCGCTCGACCAGCCCGCGGCGCCCCATCGCCTCGGCAGGCGGCGAGTTGGCGTAGTCGTCGCCGATGATCTGCACGCCGACGCGCAGCCGTCGCAGGGCGGGGTCGTCGAACGACCGCACCTTGATGTGGCGATCGCGCCGCGAGACGAACACGTACGACGAGCGGTAGTAGGGGATGGTCTCGGTCGCGCGCTCGTACCCGACGGGCGCTTCCAGCATGACGTCGCAGAGACCGGCCTTCAGCGTGTTGCGCACGAACCCGCGGCGCTGCGGTTGCCAGGTGTACTGCACGGGCGCGCCCAGCGCGTCGCCCACCAGCCGGGCCAGCGCGTTCTCGAGCCCTTCTTCCTGCTGGTTCGAAAACGGCATGTTGTTGGGATCCGCGCAGACGCGCAGCGGTGCCGAACCGGCGACGGGCGCGGCGGCGGCCAGGGCGACGACGACGGACAACGTTGGAAGCAGCATTTCAGTACGCGCTGGCCGGCGGCTCTTCGCCGATCTTCTTGCCGTTGCGCCAGGTGTTCTTGCACAGCGGGTGCGCGTAGATCGAGGGGCCGTCGGTCTTCGTGAACCAGATGTCGTCGGCCAGCGCCCCCTCGGGCGGATTCAGGCCGGCCTTGTCGCGCATGCGCTTGGCCATCTCGTGGTCGGCGCAAGCGGTGTCGCCGCTGGCGCCCAGCCCACCGACGCGCGTCTTGCCCTTGTACAGGGGAACGCCGCCGCCGAAGACGACGGTGCCGCCGCACAGCTTGGGACCGCCGTTCGCGCCCGGCGTTTGCAGGCACGCCGGGTTGAAGGGATTGGCGGCCGCCGCGCCGAACAGCGAGTGCCCGGGCTGCGCCATCGTGTAGAGGCGCGCCGTCGACAGCGGGATCATGTCCGTGCTGAAAGCGTTCGCGGTGTACGCCTTGGCCTTGGCGATGGCCTGGCTCCCCGCCCACGCTGCCGTCGGATCGTCGGTCGAGACGGCGACGGCGCAGATCTCGCCTTTGCGGTCGACGACGGCGGCCCACTCGCTGTGCCCCTCGGCCAGGCCGCCGACTTCCGGCGCGGCGGCCTCCTTCAACAGCTTCTTCAGATCGGCGGCCGACGGCAGATCCTTGCAACCGCCGCCTGCGCGCTGGCCGGGCGCTTCGCTCTTGACGCCGTTCGCGCCGGGCACCGTTTCACCGGGGCTCTTGGCTTGAGCGAGGGCGGCGGTCACGAGGATGGACAGCGACAGGATCGCGGTTCGATTTTTCACTTGAGACCCTCCAGATAGGCGACGAGATCGTGCAGCTCCGGTCCGTTGAACCAGGTCAGTTGCGGCATCTGCACGCCCGGCTTCAGCGACGGCGCGTTCATGATCCAGGCGTGCAGCGTCGCGACGTCCTTGGGCAGCCACCCGGCCCCGATGGTCTGGCGGCTGCCGAGGTGCGTGAGGTCGGGGCCGGCGCTGGCCAGCGCCCGCGTGCCCTGGATCGCGTGGCACACCGGGCAGGGGCCGCCCATGAAGACCGTCTCGCCGCGCGCAGCCTGCAGTGTGGCGGGCGGCGGGGCCGGCTGGCGCTGGCGCGCGATCCAGGCGGCGAAGTCCGCTGGCTTGTCGGCCATCACCAGGAAGCGCATGCGCGCGTGTTGCAGGCCGCAAAACTCGGCGCACGACCCTTCGTACGTGCCGGGCTGCGGCGCGCGGATCTCGATGTGATTGTCGAGACCGGGGATCAGGTCGACCTTGCCGTGGAGTCGCGGCACCCAGAAGGAATGAATGACGTCCGCGCTCACCAGCTCGATGTTCACCGGCCGATCCGTCGGCACGTGGATCTCGTTGGCGGTCTTGAAATGCTGGGCGGTGTCCCCCATCAGGTAGTCGACTTCCCACCACCACTGATGGCCGATGATCCGGATGTCGGCGGGCCCCGGCGCGCCGTCGCTCATCGGAAAGGCCCGCAGCGAGCCGATGGTCGCCACGTACGCCGCCGTGAAGGCGATGCCCGGGATGATGAAGCCGCCGATCACCACCCACCGCAAACCGCCGCCGGCGTGAACGGGCGCGTGCTCGGCGAAGCTGCCGCGGTGGCGCACGGCCACGACGACCAGCAGGATCGCCATCACCACCGACACGGCGGTGCAGCCGACCAGCGACGGCCAGCCGAGCTTGGCCAGGATCTCCGCGGCCGGCGCGGCCGGCGCCAGGATCGACCGCGGCGAATTCATTTCGGCGCCTCGGGCTCGTCCGGCGTGCGCAGCGACTGGATGTACGCCGTCAGCTCCCAGATCTGCTTTTCGGGGATGCGCGCCCCCCAGCTGGGCATCCCGCGCCCGCGCCCCTGCGCGATCGAGTTGAAGATGCGGTCCGGCGTCGACCCGTAGAGCCAGTCGGGATCGCGCAAGCTGGGCCCCATTCCGCCGCCGGCGCGCCCCCCGTGGCAGCCCGAGCAGTTGAACTGCTGGAACAGGTGGTACCCCTCGGTCTGCGCCGTCGGATCGCGGCCCATCGGATTGGCCAGCGGCGCGATGTCACCGGGGCCCGGCAGGGGACCGATCGGCTGGTTGATCACGCTGCGTTCGACGCTTTGCCCGTGAACGACGGTGGCGCGGCCTTCGCCGGCGTTCTCGCCCTTCGGCAGGCAACCCGCGCCGGCCACGCAGGCGATCGCCAGCGCCAATCCGAGGCTGTGTCGCTCGATCCTCATCGCCGCCTCCACTTCACAACCCGAACACGTAGAGGGTGTCACCCGGGGCCGTGTACTTCTTGAGGTCCTTCGTGGCGCCGACCGTTCCGAGCGCGGCGTACGGGTCGTCGGCGGAGACCTCCGGCAGCGCGGCGGCGCCCATCCAGCCGCCGATCCCCGAGTAGACGGCCACGTATTGCTTGCCGTCCGGTCCCATGTACGTGATGGGGTTTCCCACGATGCCCGAACCGGTGTGGAACTCGAACAGGATGGTCCCGTTGCGCGCGTCGACGGCCCGGAAGTACCCCTCCATCGTCCCGTAGAACACCAGGTTGCCAGCCGTGGCCAGCACGCCGCTGTAGACGGGGAAGGCGGCGTCCCGAATCCCCCAGACCTTCTTCTTGCGAACGGGGTCCCAGGCCATGAGCTCGCCCTGATAGCCGCCCGGTCCCGGGTACATCTTCACGTCCGCGCCCAGGTAGGGCGTCCCCGCGATGTAGTTGGCGGCCATGCCCTCGTAGTCCATGCAGGTGTTGTGGGCCGGGATGTAGAGCAGTCCCGTCAGCGGCGAGAACGCCGACGGGACGAACTCCTTGGCGCCCGTCGACGACGGGCAGATGTTCGCGACCACCCGGTTCGTGTGCGTCTGCTTCTTGGGGTCTTCGTGCGCCTCGCCCGTCTTGAGGTCGTAGTCGGTGGCCCAGTTGGTGGACTCCACGAACTTGTCGGCGGACAGGATCTCGCCGGTCGTCCGATCCATCACGTAGACGAAGCCGCTGCGGCCGGGGTGAATCAGCAGCTTGCGCTTGGACTGTCCGTTCCAGTCCATGTCGACCAGCACGTTCTCCATGATCTCGTCGTAGTCGTGCTTGTCGTGCGCGACCAGCTGGGTGGCCCACACGACGTGCCCGTCGTCGGGGCGGCGCGCGATCACGGCGCAGGACCACTTGTTGTCGCCCGGGCGCAGGTCCGGGTTCCAGACGCCCGGGTTGCCCGTGCCGTAGTAGATGAGGTCCAGCTCTGGATCGTAGGAGACCCACCCCCAGACGGTGCCGCCGCCCAGGCGCCATTGCTCGGACGGCCAGGTGGTCGCGCCCTGGTTCGGCGGTTGATCCTTCGGGTAGAACGCGTGGAACTCGGGGCCGATCAGGACGTCCTTGTCCGGCCCCGTGCTGTAACCGCGCCACAGCTCCTTGCCGGTCTTCACGTCCAGCGCGAGCAGCCACCCGCGAACGCCGAGCTCACCGCCCGAATTACCCACCAGCACCTTGTCCTTCACGACGAACGCGGCCATCGTCGTGGTCTCACCGACGTCGATGTCGCCGACCTTGGTGCGCCACACCTCCTGCCCCGTGTTGGCGTCGACGGCCACGGTCGTCGCGTCCAGCAGGTTGTAGATGATCTTGCCGTCCGCGTATGAGGCGCCGCGGTTGACGACGTCGCAGCAGGCGATTCCCTGCGCGCGCGGATCCGGATACGGGCGGTACACGAACTTCACCGCGCCCGTTCCCTTCGTCAGGTCGATCGCGATCAGATTGTTGGGGTAGGGCGTCACGATGTACATCGTGTCGTTCACGACCAGCGGCTGCCCCTCATGCCCGTGCGGCGCGCCCGTCGAGACCGTGGTGATGACGCGCAAGTTCGAGACGTTGTTCGGCGCCAGTTGCTTGAGCGGGCTGAACCGCGTGTTCGCGGAGTCGCCGGCCGGCAGGCGCCAGTCGCCGTTCGGCAGCGGCGAGACCAGATGCACGCCCGGCACCTGGCCGCCGAGATCGGTCACCGCGCCAACGCGTTCCGTCTGCAGCTTGGGCGGGACCGACGCGTTGTCCTTCGAGCAGGCGCCGGCTGCGCCGGCCACGAGCAGGATCAGGCTGATGCGCGGAAAGGTCATCGGCGTCCTCGGGTCATCGCAGGGTGTAGAGGTAAGCGGCCACGTTGCGGGCCTCTCGATCGCCGAGCCCGACCGACGGCATGGCGGTGCGCGGATCGAGGGATTGGGGAGAGCGGATCCAGGTGATCAGGTTGGCGGGCGTGTTGGGCAGGCGGCCCGCGATGAAGCTGCGGGCGGCAAAGTGATCCAGCGGTGGGCCGATCACGCCGGCCGCGCCCGTCACGTCGTCGATGTCGTGGCACACGCCGCAATGGCGCGCCTCGACGAGTTGCCGGCCGGCTTGCGGGTCGCCGGCCATCGTCACGCCGTAGGGCGGGACATAGCGGCTGCCGCGGCAACCGCCGATGAAAAGGAAGCTGAGCATGGTGACGACGGCGCGGGTCATCGCGTTTCTCCGCAAACGCGGATCACGATCGCCGAGAGCCCCGCGAAGATCAGCCCCAGCGTCAGCGCCGCGCCGGCCACCATCGCCAGCCAGGCCGTGAAGCGCTTCTGCTCGTTCATCGTCTCGAGCAACGTCGGGTGCTGCTTCCCCTCGGGCAGCGCCGGCGTCGCCCGCAGCGTGCGCACGGACCGGACGATGGCGGCGACCGCGATGGCCAGAGCGCCCGCGGTCAGCACCAGAACGACGGCGCGCGCGATCCCCAGCGACCACTGTCGTTCGCCGCCCGGGCAAGCGTGCCCGACCACGTACCAGGAGGCCGACCCCTGAACCATCCAGATCACCGACGTCAGCGCCGCCAGGATCCAGGGGCCGTGGCCGATGCGGGACCGAACCCTCTCGCTCTGCTCGCTCACGGCAAGCGGCTCCAGTGGGGCAGGACGTACAACAGGCCGACGACGAACACCCAGACCACGTCGACGAAGTGCCAGTAGAGGGCGGCGTTGTGCAGCGGCCGATGCGGCGAGTCCGGCGGGTCCAGCGCGGGCAGGCAAGCCACGAAGGTCAGCATCAGCAGCCCGGCGATCACGTGCAGCGCGTGAAAGCCGGTGATCACGTAGAACAACGAACCGTAGGCGTTGGTCGTCGGGGTGACCTCTTTCAGCTCCTCGAGGTACTCGAAGACCTGGACCACCATGAACACCACGCCCAGCGCGATGGTCAGGATCAGCAGCAGCCGCGCCGCCAGGTGCGCGCCCTTCTTCACCAGGTGTTCGGCCGCGTAGATGGTGCCGCTGGAGGTCAGCAGGATCACCAGCAGGGTCAGCGCCACCTTCAGCTTCGGCGGGTGCGTCGGCCAGTACTGTTGCAGCCGGCCGACGTAGAAGTAGGCGAAGAACATCGACACGAACAGCAGCGCCTCGGTGACGATGGTCAGCGCCATCGCCCACGACCCGCGGCTCTTGTCCGGCGGGAGATTCCCGATCAGCGGGCCCGAGAGCTCGCTGTCATCGGGCGGCGGTGTGGAGACGGGGCGCGCGTTCATCGGACGTCCACCCCGTGCTCCAGCTTCTTGCGGCGGCTCTCTGGCCACAGCCAGCCCGCCGCCACGCCGATCAGCGCCGCCATGAAGACGAACGCCACCGGCAGGCTCTTGGCGATGAGGGCCCCGAAAGTGCCGACGATCGCCAGCGCCAGGACCAGGGGCAGGATCGTCTCGGCGTCGCCCTTCGTGATGGCTTCGGGGACGGCGTCGATCGGGCTGGTCGACAGCGTCTGGCGGCCGTCAGCCAGCGCGCGCTCGTTGCGGGGATCGGCGAACTCGTCGTGCTCGTCCCACAGCGGGTTCAGCGACTTCACCGTCGGGATGCGCACGAAGCCGTACGCAGCCGGGGGCGACGCCGTGGCCCATTCCAGCGTGTCGCCGGCCCATGGGTTCGGCAGCGCCTTGGCGCCCGACCGCAGCGACCGGACCATCTCGGCCAGCGTGACCAGGACGCCGAGCGCGAGCACGAACGCGCCCAGCGACGTCAGCAGGTTGACCGTCGTGAGCCCGTCGGACGCCAGGTACGTGTACACGCGGCGGCGCATCCCCAGGATCCCGGACAGGTGCATCGGGAAGAAGCCCAGGTTGAAGCCGACGAACATCAGCCAGAAGCTGACCTTGCCGACGCGCTCCCGCAGCATCTTGCCCGTGAACTTCGGCCACCAGTGGTAGATGGCGCCGAACACCGGAAACACATTCGCGCCGATCAGCACGTAGTGCAGGTGCGCCACGACGAAGTACGTGTCGTGAACCTGCCAGTCCAGCGGGATGATCGCCGTGATGACGCCCGACAAGCCGCCCACCACGAACGTGGCGATGAACCCCAGCGCGAACAGCAGCGCCGTCGTGCGCACGGGGCGCCCCAGCCACAGCGTCGCGATCCAGCAGAAGATCTGGATCGTACTGAACAGCGAGATGGTCATGCTGGCCGCGCTGAAAAAGCTCATCGACATCTGCGCCATGCCGACGGCGAACATGTGGTGGACCCAGACGCCCATGCCGACCACGCCGGTCAGCACGGTCGACGCCGCGACGATCGGGTGGCCGACGATCGGCCGCCGCGCGTAGACCGGGATGATCATCGAGATCATTCCGGTCGCCGGCAGGAAGACGATGTACACCCACGGGTGGCCGAAGAACCAGAACAGGTGCTGCCACAACAGCGGGTCGCCGCCGTACCGCTCGTCGAAGAAGTGTGTGCCCCACTGGCGGTCCAGCTCCAAGAACACGCAGGCCGCCGTCAGCGCCGGCAGGGCCAGCACCGCCAGGAACGACATCGTGCTGGTGCTGTACAGCATGAGCGGCATCCGGGCCGGCGTCATGCCGGGGGCGCGGTGCTTGAAGATCGTGACGATGAAGTTGATGGCGCCGGCCGTCGTCGAGATCGTCAGCGCCGTCATCGCCGTCGCGTAGAAGTCCATGTTCGGGCCGGCGTCCCAGCGCTTGCCGGCCAGCGGCACGTACGCGAACCAGCCGGCGTCGGGCGCCTGCGCGAACAGCACGCTGCCGTAAAGCAGGAGGCCGGACGTCAGGAACATCCAGTAGCTGAAGGCGTTGAGCCGCGGAAACGCCATGTCGCGCGCGCCGATGAAGAGGGGCACCAGGAAGTTGCTGAACCCCGACAGGACGGGCGCCGCGTACCACATGATCATCGTCAGGCCGTGCATCGTGAACAGCTGGTTGTAGGCCTCGGGCGACATCAGCCGGCGATCGGGGCCGATCAGCTGCGCGCGCATCAGCAGCGCTTCGACGCCGCCCACGATCAGGAACAGCAGCGACGTCACCAGGTACCGGCGCCCGATCTGCTTGTGGTCGACGGTCGTCAGCCAGCCCCACGGTCCGGGCGGTGACTTCCAGATCTGTTCCAGCTTCGCGGCCAGCACGGCGTCGCCCGAGGACCGCGACGGGTCGGCGGGCTCGACGATCGGGAAGGGGGGCTCGACGGGGCGCACGCGGAAAGGTCCAGGTCCGATCGGAAGTAGT
>JBJMQQ010000119.1:0-8553 GCA_045802645.1 Polyangia bacterium | reverse complement strand
TCGCGCGCACCGGCGAACATGTGCTGCTGCCGTTCGCCGATCGCCTGGCCGAGGCGGGCGCGCGAATGGGCGCGGCGCTGGACGACGCGCGGGTGAGCGGCATCGTCGCCGCCGTCCCCGACGGCTGGCTGGGCGAGGCCGGCGAGGGGTTGCGGGCGGCGTACCTGACCTGGCTGCAAGTGCGGCGCGCGGCGCTTCCGCGCATCCTCGACGAGGCGAATCGTGTCCGAGCGGCGCGCGTTTGATTACGTCGTCGTGCAGGTCGTCCCGCGCGTCGACCGCGACGAGCGGATGAACGCCGGCGTGATCCTGTTTTGCCCCGCTTCGGGCTTCTTGGGCTGCAGGGTGGCGCTGGATCGGGACCGGCTGCGGGCCCTGTCGCCGGACGCCGATCTGGACGGCGTGGCGCGCCAGCTGGCGGCGGTCCAGGCGGTCGCCGAAGGCGAGCCGGGCGCCGGGCCGATCGCGGCGCTCTCGCGGTCCGAGCGCTTCCACTGGCTGTCGGCGCCGCGCAGCACGGTGGTGCAGCCCTCGGTTGGCCATGCCGGTCTGTGCGACGACCCGGCGGCGGCCCTCGAGCGCCTGTTTCGGGCGGTGGTTCCGCTGCCGGACGGCGGGCTCCTCACGGCAGCCCGAAGCCCGCCGTCACGTTGAAGAACATCCGAACGTTCCCGGAGCTGGCCAGGAGGGACGAATCCACGGCCTCGATCCTCACGTTGCTGGTCCAGACCACCTCGAAGTCGGTGCTCACGAACAGCCGCGGCGTGAGCCGGATCGTGTACCCCGGCCCGAAGCCCCCCATGGGCGCGACCGCCGTGCCCGCGGAGCCGTACGACAGCGACGGGTCGAGCTCAGCGTAGGTGTACATCAGGCCGACTGAGAACTTCGCGAAGAAGCCCTGGACGGGCGACTGCGCCCCCAACCGGACCGCGAGCTTGCCGACCGCCCCATAGATCGGCCGATCGGTGATTGAGCCGCTCGCGTTCACAGCGCCGACCGCCAGTGACCCCGCGAAGGGGCCGGCGGCGTCCAGGACGAGCATCACGTGCTCGCCGAGCCGCATTCCCAACCCGACGACGGCACCCGGTGCGACGTCGAAGGAGTGGGAGGTGGTCCAGGGAACCAGAAGCAACGCGCCGCCCCCCCACACGTACCAGCGGGACCCCGTCGACCCGGCGCCACCGCTGAACGGCTCCAGCGGCGTTGGATCCTCGTCGTCGTCCGAGACCTGCGCGACCTCGAGCTGCAGGTCGCGCAGGAGCTCGACGGCCCGTACCGCCAGCAGCGTGGCGTCGCCGCCCCCGTCCTCGGCCTGGACGCGCACCTGCCGGCGCAGCTCGACGCCGCTGCGCAGCTTGGAGGTGACGAAGATGGTCGTCGCGCCGTTCGCGCGCGCCAGCGCGATGGTGGCCAGCGCCTGTTCGCGGGGGCAGCCTGCGCGGCCGGACGCCGGATCGACCGCGCAGGTCGCGACCTCGCTGCCGTAGCCAGCCGCCGCCAGCTCCGCGCGCAGCCGGAAGGTGGTCTCCTCCAGCAGGGGATTGGCGTCCACGGGGCGGGCGATCATGACCATCGGCGGGGGCGGGCGGTCGCCGATTCCTGGGCCGCCAGCCGCGGCCAGCAGGGCAGCGACGACCAATCCCAGCATCACGGCGTGGCGAGGATCTGGCGCGCGTGCAGCAGGTAGGTGCCGTTCGGAAAGCGGGCCAGATAGTCTTCGGCCATCTCCCGCGCCGCCGCATGCCCCGAGACACGCGCCACCCCCAGCATCACACGCCCCAGCGCCTCGGAGGCGTAGGGGCCGCGCGGCTGCTCGGTCAGATACAGGCGGTACCACTTCAGCGCGTCCGGCGCCTTGCCTCCGTCGTCGCCGAGGCGCCCCAGGAAGAACGCCGCGTTCGCGGCCGCCGGGGTCCCCGGAAAGCGCCGGCGTTCGGCCAGCAGAACGCGCGCCGCCAGATCGGGCTGACCGTCGTAGCGGGCGGCGTCCGCCAGCGCAACCAGGGCGGGGGCGTCCGCTTGCTCCAGCACCGCGTCGACACCGTGCGCCTCGGCCTCGGACAGGATGGTCTTCGTGTCCCCGGTCGCCATCCGGGACGACCAGCCTGTAGGGGCCCACGCCGCCGGCGCGGGCGAGGACGAGGCGAGCCGTCGCGCGATGCGTTTTCTGGCCGGCACAGGCGCCGCACTGGCTGGGTGTTCGCCTGCCGCGTGTTCGGGCGCGGTGCCCTCTACCGCGGGCGGGGGCGCGGCGGGTTCGGCGACGGGCGGCGCCGGTGGTGCGGGCGCCGGGGATCGGGGGTGGAGCTCCTCGCGCTTTTCGTGCGCTGCTTCGTCTTCGATGCGCACCTCGTGCGCAGCCAGTCGGGCAATCAGGCTCTGACCCGCGCGTAGCGTCGCGCGTTCGGTCAAGAGCGGCCCGGTCACGCGGACAGAGCCGGCGCGCAACCGCACCTCGGCGATCTCGTCAGCGCCCGACCAGCGCACGTCGAACACCGTGCCCGTCACTTCGATGGAGTAGGGGCCCGCCTCGACGGTCCACGCGGCGTGCGGGCGATGGACCACCTCGAAGTGCGCGCCTCCGTCCTGCAGCCGCAGCCGCGCGCCGTGCGCGCCCGTCGCCGTGACGGACAGCTTGGCGCTGGGCCCGAGGCTCACCCGGGTCCCGTCCGAAAAATCCAGCCGGGCGCTGTCGTGCAGGCCGCCGCGGACATAGCCGGCCTCTTCGATCGTGCCGCCCGCGACCGCGTATGTGAGCGATCCCGAGGCGCCCGCTCGCCACGCGCGCCACGCGAGGCCGCCCACCACCAGCGCGGCCATCGCCAGGGCGGGCGCCCATCGCCTGAGCCCGCCGCGCGCCGTCGCCTGGCGCCGCGCCTCCAGCCGGTGCCAGGCGCCCGGCGGCGGCTGCCCGGCACCGTCGGTGGCGGCGACCCGGCGCGCCTCGTCGGAGAGCCTTTCAACCAGCGCCTGGTCCTGGGCGCGCGTCACGGGGTCGCCTCCGCAAGCGCCGCCAGCGACGGATCCTGGCGGACCATCGCGGCGACCCGCTTCGTGGCGCGCGTGAGCCGGCGCTGGGCCGTCGAGACGGAGATCCCGTGGTGCTCCGCCACCTCCTCCAGGGTCAGCTTCTCGATCGTCCGCGCCACGAAGATCGATCGGTCGGAGGCCCCCAGCCGTTCCAGGACCTCGTAGTACCGGGCGATGACGTTCCGGGATTCGACGTCGGCCGAGGGGCCGGCCGCGTCCGGCGGGTCGCCCGTGGGCGTCAGGCGCAGCCAGCGTGACCGGCGCCGGCGGGCGATCTCTTGCCGCACCACGTGCACGGAGATGCCCGCCAGGAACCCGCGCACCGCGGCGGGCTCGCGCAGAGACCGGACGTTCCGAAAAAACCGCAGGTAGACCTCCTGCAGCAGGTCCTCGCGATCGGGGCCCGGGCCAAGGAGGCGCCGCAAGGTCTGGGACGTCCCCGGCGAGAAGCGGTTCCAGGCCTCCAGCTCGGCGCTGCGCTCGCCCCGCTTCAGGGCTTCGGCGATCTCGGCGTCCGACCGGGTGTGGTCGCCGCGAATGATCCGAATCGGAGATGGACCCATGCCGCTTGGATGGTGCCGCGAACCGGGGCAAACCTGGTCGACTTTCGAGGCATCGGCTAAAACCCCGAAATGCGGACAGTTCCGGGGGCGGCGCGCGTATCGGGAATCGGCACGTCGATCTTCAGCGAGATGAGCGCGCTGGCCGTCGAGCGGGGAGCCGTCAACCTGGGGCAGGGGTTCCCGGACTTTCCCGCCCCGGGCTTCGTCAAGGAGGCCGCGGCCCGCCACCTGCGGGAGGACCGCAACCAGTACGCTGCCAGCCCCGGCTTGCCCCGCCTGCGCGCGGCCCTGACACAGGATCTGCGCCGGCGCTGGCCGGACGGCCCGGGCGTCGACCCCGACACGAACGTGACGGTGGGCACCGGCGCCACCGAGTTGCTGCACGACGCGGTGCTGGCGCTGGTCGATCCCGGTGACGAGGTCATCGTGTTCGAGCCCGCGTACGACGCCTACGGGCCCGACGTCGCGATGGCGGGCGGGGTGCTCCGCGCCGTCCCGTTGAATCCGCCCGGCTGGACGTTCGACCCGGCGCGCCTGGCGGCCGCATTCGGGCCGCGGACGCGCGCGCTGATTCTCAATTCCCCGCACAACCCCACCGGCAAGGTCTTCGGACGCGCGGAGCTGGAGGTCATCGCGGAGCTCTGCCGCCGCCACGACGTCATCGTCATCTCGGACGAGGTCTATTCGGAGATCACCTTTGGTGAACGCGCGCTGTCCATCGCGACGTTGCCGGGGATGTTCGAGCGGACCGTCACGATCGACAGCATGGGCAAGACGTTCAGCGTGACCGGCTGGAAGATCGGGTGGGCGCTGGCGCCGGCGCCGCTGACGTCGGCGTTGCGGGCCGTCCACCAGTTCGTGACCTTCACGAGCGGGACGCCGTTTCAGGAGGCGCTGGCCGACGTGCTGCCGGTTGCCGCGGCCGAGGGCTACTACGATCGGCTGCGCGACGACTACCGCCGCCGCCGCGATCTGTTGGCCGCGGCGCTGACCGCAGCCGGGCTGGACCCGCTGCCGGTCGCGGGCGCGTACTTCCTGATGACGGACCTGGGCGCGCGCGGGATTGCCGACGACGTCGCGTTTTGCCGGCGCCTGGTCACGGAGGTCGGGGTGGCGGCGATCCCGACGTCGGTGTTTCACGGCGATCCGGCGGGCGCGCCGCGCTTCGCGCGCTTCTGCTTTGCCAAGCAGGACGCGACCCTGCGCGAGGCGGCCGCCCGTCTGGCCCGCGCGGCGCTGTTCGAGCCCGCGCGGTGAACGGCGGATCCGCGCAGATCCACGACGCGCGGGTGCGGAGCCTGGGCGGCCGGCCGGCGCGCGGCGGACGGTTCGTCCTTTACTGGATGCAGCAGAGCCAGCGCGCTTCCGGCAACCACGCGCTGGAGTACGCAATCCAGCGCGCGAACGCGCTCCGCCTGCCCGTGCGGGTCGGGTTCGGGCTGACCGACGATTACCCGGAGGCGACCTGGCGCCACTACCAGTTCATGGTCGAGGGGCTGGTCGAGACTGCCGGGGCGCTGGCCGCGCGCGGGATTCCGTTCGTGCTGCGCCACGGATCGCCGCCGGCGGTGGCGCTGGCGCTGGCCGACGGTGCAGCCGAGCTGGTGTGCGACCGGGGCTACCTGCGGCACCAGCGCCGCTGGCGCGAGGAGGTGGCCGCCGCGGCGCCCTGTCCCGTGACCCAGGTCGAATCCGACGCGGTCGTGCCCACCACCGCCGCGTCGACGCGCGCCGAGATCGGCGCCCGCACACTGCGCCCGCGGATCGCGCGGCGGCTGGATGAATTCCTGATTCGATTGAAGCCGACGCCGCTGGCCGTGCGCGGCGGGGCGGCGGTGGCCGCCGGCATCGCGCTGGACGACGCCGGCCGCGTCGTGCGCGACCTGCGCCTCGATCGCTCGGTCGCGCCCGTGTCGCGCTGGTTCCGCGGCGGCACGGAACAAGCGCGCAAGCGGCTGGCGGCGTTCACCCGCGACACGCTGCCGCGGTACGCGACGGAGCGCTCGCAGCCCGAATCGAGCGCCGTGTCGCACTTGTCGATGTATCTGCACTTCGGACAGATCTCGCCCATCGACGTCGCGTTGGCGGTCGGCGACCGCAGTGACGAAGGGGCCGCCAAGTTCGTCGAGGAGCTGATCGTCCGTCGCGAGCTGGGGATCAATTTCGTCACGACGACCGAGGCGTACGACACGTGGGGCGCGCTGCCGGTCTGGGCGCGCGCCACGCTGGCGCGACACGCCGGCGATCCGCGGCCGGCGGTCTACACGCGCGCTCAGCTGGAAGACGCCGCGACGGCCGATCCGTACTTCAACGCCGCCATGCGCGAGATGCGCTTCACCGGCTACCTGCACAACCAGATGCGGATGTACTGGGGCAAGAAGATCCTCGAGTGGACGGCGGACCCCGAGGCTGCGCACGCGACCGCGCTGGCCCTCAACAACCGGTACCTGCTGGACGGCCGCGATCCGTCGTCGTTCGCCAACGTCGGCTGGATCTTCGGCCTGCATGACCGCCCGTGGCCGGAACGCGCCGTCTTCGGAACCGTCCGCAGCATGACGGCCGGCGGTCTCGAGCGAAAGAGCGACATCGCGGCCTACGTGGAAGTCGTGAATCGCCGGGTCGCAGAAGCCTCCGACGCACCGCCGCCTTAGGTTCAGACCCGCTGTGGCGGGGCCCCGACGCCGTTCGCGCCGGACCTGGGCGAACCCTGGACATTCGACGCGAAAAACCTGGACAACCGTGCGCTGAAGGCGCATATATCTGGACAAATGCTGGACGAACGGTTCGACTGCGTGATTGCCGGGGGCGGGCTGGCGGGCGGGCTGGTCGCGCTTGCGCTGGCCGCTCGCCGTCTCGGTTCGCGCGTCGCGCTGGTCGAGGCCGATGACCGGCTCGGTGGCAACCACACCTGGTCCTTCCACGACTCCGATGTGTCGGACGCCGATCGGGGCTGGCTGGAGCCGGTGGTCGCTCATCGTTGGTCCCGGCACGCGGTCCGCTTCCCCGGTCAATCGCACGAGCTGGCTGCCGGCTACGCCACGATCACGTCGTCCCACTTCGACGCCGTCGTGCAGGCCCGCTGCCGCGCGGCGGGGTTCACGGTCGCGTGCGGTGAAGAGGTGGTCGCCGTCGACGGCGACGCCGTACGAACCGCGAGCGGGCGCGTGTTCCAGGCGCCTGTGATCCTGGACGCCCGCGGGCTGGCCGAAGGTCACGGGCTGGCCGGCCGCTGCGGCTACCAGAAGTTCTTGGGCCAGGAGCTCGAGCTCGAAGAGGACGCACCTGCCGAGCTCGCATCGGACCCGATGCTGATGGATGTGACGGTCGAGCAGCTCGACGGTTTCCGGTTCGTCTACGTGTTGCCGTTCGGCCCGCGCCGCCTGCTGGTCGAAGACACGTACTACGCCAGTCGCCCGGCCCTGGACCGCGCGCTGCTGCGGGAGCGGCTGGCCACCTACTGCGCGGCGCGCGGCCTGCGCGTCGCCCGCGTGACCCGCGAGGAGGCGGGCGTGCTGCCGCTGCCGTTCTCGGTGCTCGGTTCGGCGCCCAGCGCGTCGCCTTTCACGATCGGGTACCGCGGCGGCTGGTTCCACCCGCTGACGGGCTACTCCGTGCCGGTCGCCGTGCGGGTGGCGTCGGCGGTCGCGGCGGCCAGCGATGCGGCCGGCCTTGCCAGCGGACTGCGCGCGCTGTGGCGCCGCCACGTCGGTCAGGCCCGGTTCTGCGGCCTGTTGACGCGGCTGATGTTCACCGCGGTTTCGGCGGAACGACGCTGGGAGCTGCTCGCCCGCTTCTACCGGCTTCCCGCCGACACGATCGCGCGGTTTTACGCGATGGAAATGACGATGCGCGACCGGGTGCGCCTGGTCGCCGGCCGTCCGCCCCGAGCTTTGTCGGTGCGCGCGGCCCTTGCTGCGGAGGTCTCATGAGCCAGATCCTTCATGCCCACGCCGCGCCACCGGCCGCCCCGCTGGTCGACCTGCTGGAACGCGCCTTTTCCGAGGGGGGCCTCGGCGCACTGGACCGGGCCGGGGTCGCGACGCGCGTGCCGCGCGCGGCCTGGGAAGCGGCGCTGCTGGGGCCGGCCCGCGCGCTGCTGTCGCGCCCGGGAAAGGGGTTTCGTGAATCGCTGGTGCGCCTGTGCTGGTCGATGGCGGGCGGCCGCGGCGAGATGCCCCAGGTCTTGCCGCTGATCGTGGAGATCATCCACGCCGGCTCGCTGGTGATCGACGACGTCGAGGATGACTCGAGCCTGCGGCGGGGCGGCGCGTGTCTACACCGGCTTTACGGAGTGCCGATCGCCATCAACGTCGGCAACTGGATGTACTTCTGGGCGCTGGATCTCGTCGGCGGGCTGGGGCTGGCCGAAGAGCGGGCCGGCGCCCTGCAGCGTGCGCTGACGCAGGGGATGTTCCGTTGCCATTTCGGCCAGGCCCTGGACCTGTCGCGCCCGGTCGGCCGCATCCCGCAGGGCGAGATGGGCGCCATCGTCGACGCGGCGACAGCCTTGAAGACGGGCGCGCTGATGGAACTGGCGGCGCGGGCCGGCGCGATCGCGGCGGGCGCCGCCCCGCCGATCGCCGACGCGCTGGCGCGTTTCGGGCGCCGACTGGGGCGCGGCCTGCAGATGCTGGACGATCTGGGCAACATCGGACCCGCGGCGGACGCAGACAACCCGAAGCGGCACGAAGATCTGCGCCTCGGCCGTCCGACCTGGCCGTGGGCGTGGGCCGCCGAGGCGCTGGACGAGATCTCGTTCGCCGCGCTTCAGGCGGATGCGCGCGTCGTTCATGCGCAAGCGGCGGCGGGGCGCCCCGCCGCGACCGAGGCGCTGGCGATCGCGCTGCGCAATGCGCTGGGTGTGCGGGGGCGGCGGGTGGCCCGCCAGGAGCTGGCGCGCGGCGTGGGCGAGCTGGCGCAGGCGCTCGGCCCGCGCCCGGAGATTCCCGACATCACCGCC
>JBJMQQ010000118.1:0-36313 GCA_045802645.1 Polyangia bacterium | reverse complement strand
GTGCAGCGCCTCGTGATCATGTAAACGCGCCCCGGTAGCACCTCGCGAGGCAAAGACATGTCCGATTGTTCGGCGGTGATACGGATTCTGTTGCCTGACCTCAGCGCGGGGAAATGACCGACGGATCGTCAGTCAGGGAGCATTGCTAGCATTCACGCGCGCTGAGGCCCAATCATCAACCTGGGAAGGTGTCGCGGGCGGAAGGACGGAGCGCGCCAACCGAAAAGCATCAACCTGGGAGGGCGAGGGGGGGGAGCGGCGAGGGGCAGGGGAGGTCGAAAAGCATCAACCTGGGAGCGGCGAGGGGGGGAGGTCATCAAGCGGTTCTGAACGCCAGGAGGGTGATTGACATGCAGTGGTACTCCCGGTCGGACGACTGCGTCACGATCGTCTTCAAGACCGTCACGTTGGCGTTGGCGCGTAGCCAGGCCGTGACCAGGGCGCCCAGGCCCTCGCGTTCTCTGGCCTTGGTGGCCGAAAATACTTTCACCAGATTCACGGTCATTCCGTCCATGTCGCCCCCTATGAATGCTGCCGTGCTGGGCAGATGCACGACTCGCGCCGAGCCGGAGGCGGCATGAACGGGCGCCGCTGATGCGAAACGGCTCTGGACTGCTTGGGGCCGCCCGCTGGCAGATCCCCGCAGGGGGGGCTGCAGCCCGCAGCTACCAGCTGACGCTGTCGATGTACAGCGTTCCTGTCCAGGTGGCGTCGGTCGTGATTGCCACGCCGAGCTGATCGAGCGGTGTCACGGCATTGGTCGGGACCGTCACGGTCAGCGTGTTCCACTCGCCGCTGTGGAGCGACCCAATCGCTTGCCAGTTGCCGGTCCACGTCCAGTTGCCGGTTGCGCCTTCCAGGACGTACGGCTGGATCGCCGACACGGCAGCGCCACTCGGGATCCAGACGTGGAACGTCACGACCTTGCCGGCCGGCGTCGTGGGTGACGACACTGAGGCATTGGCGGTCCCTGCGGCTCCGCTGACGTAGACGGCGAGGGCACGAGCGCCTGCGAAGTGCTCGGCCGTCGAAGCCGAAACGCTGGTCACAGGCGCGCCAGACGCTTGCCACGACTGCGTTCCGGTCTCGAAGTTGTATTGGGCAGAATCAACCGTCGCCGCGCCGGCTTGCCCGCCGGCTCCGCCTGCACCAGTCATCCCGCGGCCGCCGGTCGCGCCGCCCGTGCCGGTGGTGGTACCTCCCGTGCCCGTCGGATGCGTCCCTGCGCCGCGCCCGTGGCGCCGTTCCCGCCGGTGCTACTGGCCGCTCCACCCGTGCCCACGCCACCCGTCCCCTTCGTGCCGACGCCACCCGCGCCAGTGGCGGTGATCCCGCCCGCGCCAGTCAGACTCGGATCGCCGCCGGCGCCGCCCGTCGCCACTACTGCGGGTGTGCCGGCTGCTCCGCCGGCCCGCGTCCCGCCAGTGCCGTCTGGATCGGCATCTGCGTGACCCAATCCAGTCGACACTGAGTCGGTCGGGGCCTCCATGCCCCGGTTCGCGCACCCAGCCAACGCAAGCGCCAGCGTTCCGGCCGTGGCGAGCGCAAAACACGAACCGGACCACGGGCGCAGAGCCACACTTCGATCTCGACAGCTCGAAGCACCGACTTGAACGGGACGTGCCGCATCGTTACATCCGATGCGTTGCGCCGACGTGGATGATCAGGCTGCCCGCCAGGATCACCGCGAGCCCCACCCACGTCGACGTGGGGACCACGTCCCTAAACACGAACCGCCCCGTGCAGACGCTCACCACGGCGAAGAAGCCGACGTAGGCGCCCAGCAACCGGGAAAAGTCCAAGTCCAGCTTGTTGACGATGATGCCGTAGGCGCCAAGCACGACAAATCCGACGGCCACCACGGCGGGGCCCGCGCCGCGTAGACCCTTGCGGATCAGCGCGTCGCCGCCGACTTCGAAGGCTGCGGCGACCAGCATGACGAGCATGGCAACGGAGGATCGGTTCATGACGCCATACTAGGCGCTAACCGCTCCGCCTGTTTCCCGCCGACTCGCTCAGCAGCTTGCTCAGCGTCGCGGGAACCAGCGCGGTCAAGCCGTCGGCGGACGGCGCGAAGGTTCGTTGGGCACGCGCGAGGGGGCCGTCCAGCCACAGCGACGCGAGGCCGTGCACGGCGGACCAGCAGGTCAAGACCAGCGGCTTCGGGTCGCCCGCCGGCGCGACCCCGGCTGCCTGGGCCTCGATCACCGCGGCGGTCAGGGTCTCCAACGCGCCCGTCGACGATTGGGCCACGGCTGCCTGTTCGCCGGGGCCGGTCAGCTCGGGGCGGAACATCAGCTTGAAGCGCGCGCGCGACTTCAGCGCGAAGCGGATGTAGGCCTGCCCGCAGGCTTCCATGCGCGCGCGCGGTTCCTTTTGCGCCGCCCGCGCCTCCGCCATTTCGCGTGCCAGCGTCAGGAAGCCCTCCTCGGCCAGCGCGGCGAGCAGGGCGCCGCGGTCCTTGAAGTGATGGTACGGGGCGTTGTGGCTCACGCCGGCTTTGCGCGCGACCTCGCGCAGGCTCAGCGCCGCAATCCCCTTGTCGTCGATGAGCTGCAGGCTGGCTCGCAGCAGCACGTGGCGCAGGTCGCCGTGATGGTAGGCGGTTCGCTTGGTCATCTCTGCAACTCTCGATCCCGATCTGGGCGGTGTCAATTTCCATCTTGACGGTGACCAGATTGGCGGTATGGACATCTTGTCAGTGTCTAGATTGGAAGCCACGAACTCGCCGTCCACCAAGGAGACCACGATGACCCGCCACAAACCCGCCCGGCTGCTCCCGTCGTTCCTCGCCCTCTCGCTGCTCGTGTCCGCCTGCGCCGCAACCCCACCCGCCGCCAACGCCAAGTTCTCCCAGCAACGCCCCCTGGGCGCGCTGATGGAAGCGGCCGCCTACCCGAACTCCGACACGCTTCTCGTGCTCACGACGATGCAAGAGCTGCTCGCCACGCACCGCGCGTGGGACGGCTACCGCTACTTCGGCCAGCTCGCCGACGAACAGCCCGCCCGCCGGCCGCTCTTCCGCGCGCTTCAAGGCGTGATGCAGGCGCGCGTGGCTCAGGACGTTCCGCTCTTGAAGCGCATCGCCTGGGTAAACGACGCGATCGTCAAGCTGGACGAAGGCGCGGCCGCCGACCCGGTCCTGGGTCGCTTCGCGCGCGGGCTGGTGTTCGCTGATCTGCCCGCCAGGTTCGGCAAGGCGCACCAAGCGATCGACGATCTCCAGGCCGCCCTCCAGCAAGGCACGCAGCTGCCGTTTGGCTTCCAGCGTGGCGCTTACCGGGGCCTCGCCGCCGCCTATCGCACGCTCGGCGACGCGCCTCGCTCCCACGAAATGCTCTCCCGGGCCGGACTTGCGTCGCTGGACGACGCGACCGAGCCGCGCGTGCTGGGTGATCTCTCGGTCGACTCCACCCGCGGCTTTCGCTTCGGGGGCAAGCACCTCGTCCGCGAAGCCGAAGGCGTGTACGTCGCCGAGGGCTACGACTTTTCGAACCTGATCTTCTTCGTGTCGCCGGAGATGGTCGTGGCCGTGGACGCCGGAACGACCGAGGAGACCGCCCGCGAAGCCGTCGCGGCCCTGCGCCAGGTCACGCGCGCCCCCATCAAGTACGTGGTGCTGACGCACGGACACTGGGATCACGTCGGCGGTCTGGCGGCGGTGCGCGAACCGGGAACGACCGTGATCGCGCGCGCCGGGTTCTCCGAGGAGCTGGCCCGGTCACGCAGCTACCACCCGCCGTTTCGATACTTCTTCGGAACCGGCACGATGAAGCTGGACGTCAAACCGGATCGCGAAATCACCGCGCCGGAGACGCTGTCGCTCGGCGGCGGCCTCGACCTGCGGCTCATCCCCGCGCCCAGCGGCGAGACGTCGGACGCGCTCTTCGTTCAGGATCGCAAGCATGATCTCCTGGTCGTCGGCGACGCGTTCATGCCCTACGTCGGCGCACCGTTCGTGGCCGAGGGATCGACGCAAGGCTTCCTCGCCGCGATCTCGGCGGTTCTGGACCTGCATCCACGCCGCCTCATTCACGGACACACGCCGCTGACGGCGACGTTCACGATCGACGCGATGCCCGGGCTGCGCGACGCCATGGGTGCCCTTTACGCGCATGGACTGGACGCGGCGCACGCCGCCCGGCCGCTCGCGCAGTTGCTGCACGACGACTTTCTCCCCCCGTCGTTGCGAGCGACCCCGGCGGCTGTTCAGCCCTACTTGATTGCGCGCGACACGTTCTTGCAGCGCCTGTACGCCGAGCACGCCGGCTACTGGCAATCGAACGGCGACGGCATCGACACCTTCACGCGTGATGAATGGGCCGTCGCGCTCGACACGCTGGCGGGGGGCGGCGACGGCGCGTTCGCGCGCACCTCGCGCGAGCTCGAGGTGCGCGGCGACGCGGCGCTGGCCCTGCAGATCGCCGAGCTCGGCCTGGCGCGACATCCGACCAGCGCGCCGCTGCACCAGGCGCGCGAACGCGCGCTGACCACGCTCCGCGAGCTATACGCCCAGACCAACCCGTTCCGCTTCATCGTCTACTCGGAGATGCAGGGGCGCGGGCTGGCGCCGGTCGCGACCGGCCAAGAAGGCCCCCCGCTCTGAGCGCCTCCACGCCCTGAACAGTCGTCGTTGGCACCTGGCGGCGCGGCTGGTAGAGTCCGCGCCGTGAGCAAGCGCAACCGACCCACGACAGCCGCCGAAGCCGCCCACCGCCGCCGCCGGCACGAGTACCGCAGCGCCCGCAACGCGCCCGACGCGAAAGCCGCGGCCGCCGCAGCCGCGTCGAAGACGGCCGCCCCGGCGGCGCCGCCCAAGCCGGCCAAGAAGCCGAAGCCGGCCGCCGAGGGCTAGGTCGCCCTAGGTCGCCTACCGGGCGACACGTCGTCGGGCATGGTTCGCTTCGCTTACCGTTGCCTTGCGGCAACGCCCTCCTAGTCCTTCACGACGACCGGGTGCTCGGCCGAAAGCCGGTACCCCGTCCCGCGCACGGTCTCGACCAGCGAACCGGCGCCGCCCAGCTTGTCGCGCAGCCGCTTGACGTGCGTGTCGATCGTGCGCGTGCTGACGCCGGGCTTGTAGCCCCACACGTCTTCCAGCAGGTCTTCCCTGGATCGGACGCGGCCGCGGTGTTCCACCAGGTACACCAGCAGGCGCATCTCCAGGGTGCTGACGTGCACCTCCTGGCCGTTGACGAAGACGTGATGGCCGTCGACGTCCAGCTCCAGCGGGCCCACCAGGTATCGCCGGCGCGCCGGCGGCGGTTGCAAACCCGCGGCAGTCGCTGGGGCCGCCGGGCGCCGCGCGCGCAGGATAGCGCCCACGCGCAGGACCAGCTCGCGGACGCTGAAGGGCTTCACGACGTAGTCGTCGGCGCCCAGCTCGAAGCCGACGACGCGGTCGATCTCTTCGCCTTTCGCCGTCAACATCATCACGGCGGGCTGGCGGGCGTTCGTGTCGCCTCGAATTCGCCGGCACACTTCCGTCCCCGGGATGTCGGGGAGCATCAGGTCCAGCAGGACGACATCCGGCGCGAAGCGCTGGACGGCCTCCAGGCCGGCGGTGCCGTTCTCGGTCGATTGCACCGTGAAGCCGGCGGCCGTCAGGTTGTACGTCAAGAGCTCCCGCAAGTCGGGCTCGTCCTCGACGACCAGGATTCGCCGGTCGAGGTTGGTTTCACCAGTCATACAAGGGCGACAGTAGTGGGGGGCAGTGACGAATCCGTGACAGGTCCGAAAACAGCCGGAAACTTCGGCTGCTCGTCTATGGCGCCACGTCGATCTCGGCGGCAGCGAAGTCGATTCCACCCCGGTTGTCGCGCAGGACGGCCCACAAATGCACCGGGCCGGGCGTCGCTGGCGCCGTCCACTCGTTCTGCGTGTACGTTTCGAGATCGTCTGACGCGCGCCCACTGACGTCGTGCAAGAAGCTGCCGCCGCTCGCGTACCACGCGACGCGCAGCGACTCGCGTTGTTGCAGCAGCTTCAGCTGGACCACGTCCCACACCAGGAATGTCTCGGCCGAGTCGCTGCTGAAGTCGGCCTGCAGGAGCGTCTTCTGGCCGACACCAATCGTCGCGGGCGCGGGCGGCGCGGGCTGCCCGGCCGCGTACAGCGGCGTCACGACGTCGCCGGACGCCACCAGCAGACCGGTCAAAGACGGGTTCTGGTTGGCGGTGTACTCGGTTGCGTACTGGGTGGCGACGTCCGGCGGCGCGTTCGCGAGGCGGCAGGTCACGCGCTCGAGGGCGAAGGCGAGCAACCCGGTCGATTGCCACCCGGCGCGCACCGGCTGGTAATACCCGCCGGTCGGGTCCGGATCGGCTGGCCGGCTGGGCGGCTGCCCCTTCATCACCGTCGGCGTCTGCGGCCCAAATATCGAGCAGACGTTCGCCGCCACCGCCGCGCTGAACGTGGCGGTCGGACCCGCGTCGTCGGCGGTCGCCAGGCACGCGTCGCTGACGTCGTTGCCGAACGCCGGCGGATCCGGCAGCAGGCACTGCGCCCATCCGACGTCCGGTGCCGCGACGGTGCCTGTCACGTCCACGGCCAGGATGTCGTACGTGACCATCCCGCCCGGGACCGCCTCGGCCGGCGTGCCGCGAACGCCGAGAATTCGCGGCCCGGTCACCAGCGAAGGCGGCGCGCCCAGGTCGGGCTTGCAGCCGGCCGCACCCGCGACGCACACCGCTGCCAAGAGGACCCAGCGCCGCATCAGAACTCCACCCGCGCACCAACGATCGTCAGGATCGGGAACCCCGTGATGTAGGCGCGCCGCGAAAAATCGTAGTTGTAGATGATCTCTTCGGGGTTGGACCTGTTCGTGAGGTTCTGAACGTCCAGGAAGGCGTTCACCTTCAGGCGACGGTACGTGAACGATTTCTCGAGCCGCACATCCAGTTGATAAAACGACGGAATCCGGATGGTGTTCTGCGCCCCGAAGATCGGCGCGTACTGGTTGTTGATGACGTCGTAGTAGCTGCCGACCACCGGCGTCCGCGGGAACCCCGTCGTGTACCGGAACCGCGCCCCCAGGTCCCAACCTCTCCCAAGTTGATAACTGGCGACGATCCCGAGCGCCTGGGTCTGGTCGAAGTCGAACAGACGCCAGGCGGTGTCCGGGTGGTCGCGGCGCTCGCTGCGCGTCAGCGAGTAAGTGATCCATCCGAAGAAACCGTGGAGCAGCTCTTGCCGAAGAAGAAGCTGGCCGCCGTACGCCTTGCCGATCTCGTCCTGGACTAGCGTCGCCGCGATCGGCGGCGACGGGTTCTCGTTGCGCGACACGAGGTCCCAGAAGCGCTTGTAGAACCCGATCACCTCCAGGGTCAGCGTCGGCCGCACCTTGAACGAAAAGCCGCCCGACAGGTGCGCGGCGCGGGAGAGGTGCACCGTCGGGTTGCCGAACACCGGACTCAGGTCCTGCGGATCCGGTGGCTGCCCGTAGATGCCGCCGCCCGCAGTCAGCGTGAGCCGCCGCGTGGCCCGGAACGCCGCCGCGATGCGCGGGTTCGGTAAGTAGGCGAAAACCTTGGCCGCCCGAATGCCGCGCGACAACGGATCGCCGGGTAGCTGGTCGACCGGGTTGATGGGCAACGAGAAGCTCGCATACCCGTGCGGCGGCGTCGTTCCGCCCGCCGGCAAGCTCGGGCTCCCCTCGATCAGCACCGGCTCAAACCGCAGCCCCGGCACCAGGGACAACCGACCCAGGTTGATTTCGGCGTTGATGTAGGGAGCCGTGTCGACGATCAGCGCGCTCCAATGGTCGACGGCGATGTCGTTGCGCGGGGGCAGCCCAAACACGGTCACGTCGCCCTCACGCGCCGGCAGCGTCAGCGACCCGATCCGGTCCCAGGTTGATGAACGGGCCAGCATGTCGATGCCGAAGGAGAGGGTGGTCGACAGGGAGACGCGGCGGCGGTAGCTGGCCCGTAACCCGTATTGATATGTGCGGTTCTGCAGGTTTACGGGCGTGTCGCCGAACTGCAGGCGCTGGTCGGCGGTGTCGTAGCCGAACGACGGCGTGACGACCACCGACGCGCCGTTCGGCAGCAGGCGCGTGTACCGAAGGAAGATGCGCTTCCAGCCCGTGTCGGTGTTCTCGCTGCGGACCTCCGTCGGGTCATCGGAGGGAATCGCCCGCCGCAAATGATCGTCGGAGGCCAGGAACGTGAGTGCCAGCTCCTCGTCCGCCCGCAGGGCCCAGGTCGCTCGCGCCTGGTAGTCGTCGTACTTGGGGATCGGGACGAAGTCGCCCACGTCGGCCGACGTCACCAGCGGCAACGCCTGATCCAGGTAGCTGATTCGCCCGGCCACCGCCAACCGCAGCGCGGGCGTCGCCGCCCAGGACACCAACGCCGACGTGTCCAGCACGTCGGCCGCCGCATATCCATGCACGCCGCTCTTCGTCAGCGCCCCAAGGTCGATCCGCACCAGCCCGCCCAGGCCGCGGCCGTATTCGGCGCCGTACGATCCGGGCGCCAGATCGAGCGACCGCACCAGGTCGGAGTTGATCGTCGAGCGGAACCCTCCCACGTGATAAAGCGACGGGATCTGGACCCCGTCGACGTTGACCTTGGTCTCGTTCGCCGCCGACCCCCATATGATGAGGTCGCCTGAGCCGAACGACGATCGCGCGACGCCCAGCAGGTTCTGCACCACCTTCAGCGTGTCGCCCTGCGTCCCGGGGACGCGCCGCGCTTCCTCGGTCCGGATGCGCGTCTCGACGGCCTCCTTCTTGATGCGCGGTGCGCGCACGACGATCGAGATCCCCTGGTCGTCGTCGTCCCGCTCTTCGACGAGGTACTTCACCGTTCGCCGCTTGCCCGGCGCGATCGTCTCTTCCGTCACCACTGTGACGAGGCGCGGGTGCGAAAGCTGCACCTTGTGCTTGCCCGCCGGGACGTCGGTGAACGCGAACTTGCCGTCGGCGTCGGTCACGCCCGTGACGCCGTCGAGGTCGACCATCTTGACCGCGACGTGCGCCAGCGGCTTCTTGCTCAGCCGCTCGACGACCGTTCCGTCGAAGTTGATCTGCGGGCCGGCCTTGACGATCTGCTCGACGATCTTGAAGTCGTAGCGGTACGTGATCTTCACGGGCGCCGGCTGTCCGTCGATCTCGGCTGGCTCGAACACGAACTGCCGCGCCGCCGCCACGGCCGCCGCGTCGAAGTCCGGCGCCGCGCCCGTGATCACCTCCACCTCGCCCACCTTGCCGTCGTCGCCGATCTCGATCGACAGCAACACCGACGCGGTGACCTGGGCCGCGTGCTTGTCCGGCGGGTAGACGGCCGGCACGAACTTCACCAGCTTGGGCGGCTTCGTGATGGTCGGCCCGTCGGCGTTCTGCGCGCGGGCGGTCGTCGCCAGCGCTCCGGCGACGACCGTCAGGGCAATCAAGGACAGCGTGCGTCGCATCCGCTAGTCGCCGAGCTCGAACCTGGCGCTGAAGGGGACCACGGCGCCCGCGACCGGCTTGCCGCAGGCCAGGGCGGGCTTGAAGCGCCAGCGCTTCAGCGCGGCAACGATCGCCGCGTCGAACGCCGGATCCAACCCGGCGACGACGCTGATCGACTCGACCTCGCCGTTGGCGCCGATGGTCAGCCGCGCCTTGAACTTGCCCTCGATGCCGTCGGCCTGCGCCTGCGGGTAGACGGTGTAGTCGATCGCCGGTGCTTGCACCTCGACCTCGGGCTTGGTCGGCTCTTCGGCGCACGCCGACTCGCCAGCCTCTTCCCGGGTGCGCTGGGTGCGCTTCTCCGACAGGGCAGACGCCACCTTCACGGGCGCGGCCGCCGCCTTGGGCGCGCGCCCCTCGAGGCCGATGCCGGGCCCGATGTCCATCGCGCTGTTCGACATGGCCAGGTTCATGGCGACCGGCGCCGCAGCGACCCGCGGCGCGGGTGCTGACGACGGCGCCGCACGGGCGACAGGTGCCGCCTTGGCGATCGCGGGATGCACGATCGGCTTGGGCGCGGCCGGCGGTTTGGGCGGCTTCGCCTTCTTCTTCTCCTCCGTGACGGCCACCTGGATGGCGCGCCGGCGCACCTCACGCTTTTGCGCGACGGCGACCAGGCCTGCCGCCAATCCGACGTGCAGCACCACGGAGACAATGACCGTGGGCAGTCGCAACGATTACTCTCCAGCCTGCTGGACGTTGATCGCGAACTTCGTGATCCCCGCCAGCTTGGCCAGATCCAGCACGTGGACGACGTTGCCGTGCATGACCTCTTTGTCGGCGCTGACGACCAGGCTCATCTCCGCGTCCGCGTCGACCGCCGCCTTCATCTTGCCGGCCAGCTCGGATTCCAGGAGCGGCTGCTCGTTCCAGCGCAGCTTGCCGTCCTTCAGGATCTCGACCTTGGTCGGCTTCTCGGCCGTGCCGTCGGTCGACTTGGCGCGCGGCAGCTGGACCTTCAACGTCTGCGCGACGATGTAAGTCGACGCGACCATCAACACGACCAGCAACACCAGAACGACGTCGACCAGCGGGGTCACGTTGATCTGGGCGATCGTGCGGGCGCGGCCGCGGCCGGACGCCATCGTGCCGGCCATCTACGCCTCCACCTCGGCGCTGCGGCCGTTGCGCTCGGCGCCGTCGGCGACCACCGATTTGGCGCTGGGGTAGGCCCGCATCGCCGCGATCACGACGTTGCCCAGGGCCGCCGCGTTCTCCTCGATGTCGGAGCCCTTCTTCTGAAAGACGTTGTAGAAGATGACGGCCGGCAGCGCGACGATGATGCCGACGGCCGTCGCGATCAGCGCCTCGGCGATGCCGCTCATCACGTTGCCCATCGCGCCGGCCTGGCTGTTCCCCAGCTCCCGGAAGGCGGTGACGATGCCCAACACCGTGCCGAAAAGACCGATGAACGGCGCGTTGTTCCCGAGCGTGCCCAGAAACAGCAGCCCGCCTTCGAACGACTTGCGCCGCAGGCGGGTCGCCTTGGCCAGGATCTGCTCGACGGCGTCCGGCCCGTCCTCGTGCCAGTCCAGCGCCTCGCGCACGATCGCCGCCTCGACGGACTTGCTTTCGCTCAGCACCTTGCGGGCCGCCGCGACGTCGCCGCGCCCGAACGCCTTGCGCAGGCGATCCGCCAGCCTGTCCGTGTCGTCGCGCCGCTTCAAGAAGTAGAACCAGCGCTCGACGATGACGCCGATCGACAGGACCGACAGCGCGAGCAGCACGTACAGCACCGCCTGGCTGGCGATGTTCGCGACGAACACCAGTTTCTGCATGAGCACATTTGAATTCATGGTTCTTCCCCCTTGCGACTCCGACTCAGTAGATGTGGAACGTGAATGCCGTGCGGCCGGCCCCGGCGTTGTGGCTGCCGCGCGTGTCCGTGTCCGTTGCTTCCCAGCGCGCGGAACCCGCCGGAGTTCCGTCCCCCAGCGCGGCCGATACCTGCCACTGGGCATCCGGTTGCCCACACAATGAGAACGCATCGACCCGCACGGTGTAGTCGCCCGGCGGCGGACCCTCCGCGAACACGACGTCCTCCTGGCGGCGCCCGTCGATGATGCAATTCGCGTTCGAATCGAAGTCCAGCTTGCCGGCGGCGGCGACGGCCGCGGTCAGGTCCGCGCCGGTCAGCGGTGGTGTTCCGGCGACGTGCGGCGGCAGCCCGACGGGCGCCTTCGACCAGATCTCGATCGGCGTCGACGGATCCGTCCGATTCGGCGCCAGGACATGCAGGTCCAGGTCCGCTTCCGTGTCCCAGCTCAGGCTGATCACCAGCGCGCCGGTCGGTACGGCCGGGCTGACGTCCAGGTCGAGTTGCTGGGCGGGACCGACAACGCCGCGCGCGTCGACGCCCCTCAAGAGCAGTGTCTGCTTGCCCACGGGCAGCTCGGGCGACAGAGACATCTTGGTCTGAAACAGGAAATCGCCGGGCATCTGGAAGTCGGCGATCGTCGCCGGAACGATCCAGTGCCCCGCGTCGCCCACCAACCCGACCAGCACGCTGCTCCCGTTGCGGACGTCACCCGACAGCGGCAAGTTCTGCAGCCCCGGCGCGACCTTGGTCGTCAGCAGGTTCACGCCCGTCACCAGCGGCGCCGTGGCGTCGCTCTGCGGCGTCAGCTCGCCGGGGACGTACTGCGCGCCGGAAAGCCGCAAGTAGGCCGTCAGTCCGGGATCTGCGCTGGCCCCGCCGCAGCCCACGGCGCACCCGAACAACAGAGAGAGCGCCAACCGCCGCCTCATCAGAAGGTCACCTCTCCACGAAGTGCGAAGGTGTTCGACGAGAGGTTCGTCGGTTGGCCCGCCGTGTCTCGGCCGTTGTGATTGCGGTTCAGGTCGAACTCGGCGATGAGTCGTCCCGACACACCGCGCAGCGCCGCCGCGAATGCGACCGTCTGGTACGACAGCGCCGTCGGCGTGGTCGCGCCCATGACCTGATTCACCGAATCGGCGTCCGGGTTGTAGAAGTCGTACCGCACACCGACCATCGCGTGCGGGCCCAGGTCCTGCGTGACGCCCGCGTAGAGGCCCAATTCGCGGTAGTCACGTCCGAAGGCGATCGGGTCGGCGGGCAGGATGCCGCGATCGAGGTTCTTGGCCCAGTAGATCTCGCCGTAGAGAACCGTGGCGCCCAGTTGCGGCACCGTCACGCCCAGGCGAAGGTCGCCGCCATACGCGAAGCGAGAGAAGCTCTGCGACGGAATGGCGGAGACGCCGGCGATCACCACGACCTCGCCCGTGTCGAGGACGCCGTTGCCGTTGAGATCGTTCCACTGGACGGTCGGCTTGCTGGCCGGCGTCCCGGCGTGAAAGCCCTTGCCGGACAGCCCGGAGAAGCCACCCGCCACCCAGACCCGCGAGGTGATCGGCGTGTCGATCCCGACGCGCCCGACGAAGTCCTTGGCGTTGTTCGGATCGCGCACCGGGAACGTCCGCTCGCCGATCGGCTCGCCGTTCATCACGGCCAGCGAGTAGCGCGCGAACCGCCACGCACCCATCAAGCGCGCGCCCGCGTCGTACTCGCCGGGGAAGAGGGCGCGTTCGGCGGTCGACCGTTCCAGGAACAGTCGCTCGCGATCGCTCTGTCCGACCTCGAACCCGAAGGGGATCTTGAAGAGGCCCAGCGTCGCCATGACCAGGGGGAGCTCGGGCCCGCGCTGCGGCGGCCACTTCAGCGACGCCTCGGCGCCAATGATGCGGGCCTGCGGGCCGTTGACGGTGCTGCCGTCGAACTCGACGAGACCGGCGACCCACCAGCGATCGACGGCCGCGCGCAGCCGCGCGCGCCGGATGTAGAACTGGTTCTGATTCAGCGGGGTGCCCGACGGGCTCAGCTGATCCTGCGAAAGCTGGCTCGCTACGAGCCAGTCCGCCTGCAGGTAGCCCGTCAAGCTGAGGCCCAGACGGGCCGTGAGAACATCAGGGGGCGCCTGCCTGGCCTGGGTCGACAGCGTGTCGACCTGGGCAGCCACCGCGGCGTCGGCAGTCGCGCGAAGCTGGCGATCCTTTTCCACTTCGACGCTGAGGCCGTCCAGCCGGCGCCGCAGGTCGGTCACTTCTTTGGCCTGCTGTTCGCGGGCCGCAGCGTCGGCAGCGGCGCGCGCAGCAGCCTCGGCGGTCGCGTCTGCGGAAGCCGTCTGCTCCGCGCCAGCCGCTGGCTGCCCCGCGGGCTCCTGCCCGCCGGCGGCGTGCGCGGTGCCCGAGAGCAACAGGGCCACCAGCCAACCGTGCCGCACCAAAGGTCGAGTCGAATCAAGTGACGAAGACATGCGAGAGCTATCACCTTCACCCCTCGCCCGCCGGTCGCGGCGAGCGAGGGATTCGTGGCCTGCTGTTACGGGCAGGTGGGGTACGTGACCGTCGTCGCCGGGCGCGTCGGGGTGACGCCGCCCGTGGTCGGAGCGTTGATGATCGCGGCATTGACGGCAGGTGCGCCGCCCGCGTTGCCACTGCCGCCCGCGCCGCCTGTGCCGCCGGCCGCTCCACCCACGGCCGTTCCGCCGCCGCCCGCAACGCCGCCACCTTGACCGGCCGCGCCGGACCCAGCCGCGCCCGAGCCAGCCGCGCCCGAGCCCGCCGCACCCGAGCCAGCCGCGCCCGAGCCAGCCGCGCCCGAGCCGGCGTGTCCGCCGGTACCCGTGAGATGTCCGCCCGTCCCACCCGTGCCGGTCGAATTCGACGAGGAGGAGCAGGCCAGCATCGGGACGCCGCCCAACGCAATCAGAAGAACGAATTTCGTCATCGAGTTACGCATTGGTCTGTCCCTTTCACTCGCAGAAGCCGTGGTGGCAGCTCTTGCCGCCGGTGCAGGTGCTGGCTCCCGTGCCGGTGCACGCGTCGCAGCCCGTCGGGGTCATCTTGGTGACCGCCGCTTCGAACGCGCAGCCACAGGGATCCGCCGGGGTGTAGTAGGCCAGCGGCCCGCCGTCCGTGTAGCGCTGCACCTTCATCGCGCAGGTCGGAATCGTTCCGGCGCCCGCCTCGAGAACCACCGGATCGAAGCTGGCGTCGACCTTGGTGCCGTTGATCCAGCCGATGAAGTTGGCGGCCTTCGGATTGGTGATGGCGCCCGACCCGTCGACGGCGGCCAGCATGTGCTCGTAGCCCCAGATCGCGTAGTGACCGTCGCGGACGTTGCGGCGATCGAACGCTGACGGATCGGAGTCCGCGTAGTAGGCCTTCGTCTGCCCGTACCACTGGAACGCCAGCTCCGACAGTTGCGTTCGCGGCGTCGCCGCCGCCGTGGCGCCCACCGCGTCGAACGCATCGGCGCTGATGAACCCGATGGAGGCCTGCGGGTTGCTGTACATCTCGACACCCGAAATGACTCCGCCGGTGCCGCTGCCTGACACGCAGAGTGGCGGAATGATCGCGGAGGCTGGGACCTGGATGTTCTTTGCAATCGTGATCTGGGTGCCCGAGTTCGGATCTCGGCAGTAGATGCCAGTCGCCTCGGTGAATCCGGCGATCTGGGCGCCAGCGCCGCAGCCGTAGAGGGCGGCAGCCTCGGGCGCCGTCAGGTACTGGGCGGTCGTGTTGGCCTTCGGGACGACGAAGAGCATCGCCTGCACGGGGCCCGGGAAATCCTTGAGGGTCGCCGGGATCGGCTGCGGGACGTTCGTGCACGAGTCGTAGAACACGTCGGAGATCGCGATGTCGGCCATCTGGCCGGTGCCGAACGTACAGTTGTTCGAGACCACCGCAGCCGGGGTCTTCGTCGTGTCCAGCGTGTAGTAGTGGGCCGTGCCGGTCAGCGGCGCCGAAAAGTTCGCCACGCCCGAACATGAACCGGGCAACTGGTAGATGATGCTCGTGGCCGTCGTCGCGGCAAGAAGCTTGGCCGCGAACTGTTTGACGGTCGCTTCGAATGCCGTGGAGCCCGTCAAGATGATCGGGTTCGGAATCATGGTGGTGTCGTTGCACATCACCTGCGTGGTCTGCGCATGCGCGGCGGATGCGAGCAGCAGGGCTGCTGCACCGAAGCCGCACGCTGCAAAGCGGTTAGGACGGGTCATGGAATCCTCCGAATGATTTCGTTGTGTGCGGCAGGACCCGTATCGCGTTGGCAATGAAGGGGTCAACGCAGAACGCGGGACCCAAATGAAGTGTTGCGACCGCGTGGACTCCTCGACACTCCGGTGACGCTTTCGTTACGACTTCCTTGCTGCGTGCCGTCACCCGAACGTCACGACCGGGATCCGGGTTCGTCGGCTACTCTGCTCAATGCGATGTTTCGTGTGTTGGTGGTCGACGACGATCCGGATATCAACGAGGCCGTTCGGGAGGGGCTGCGCCTGTCCGGGTACGAGCCCGTCCCAGCGCTGACGGGCGGGGACGCGCTGGCGGAGGTGGATCGGCAGTTGCCGGATCTCGTGCTGCTGGACCAGATGCTGCCGGACATCGACGGCGTCGAGCTCTGCCGCCGGCTGCGGGCTGGCGCGCGGACGAAGGAGATCCCGATCGTGTTCTTGACGGCGCGCGCGACGCCCGATGCGCGCGTGCGTGGCCTGGCCGTCGGCGCCGACGACTACGTCGTCAAACCGTTCAGCATGCAGGAGCTGATTCTGCGCATCGGCGCCGTGCTCCGGCGGTCGAGCCCGGTGGAGATGAACCTGCCCCCCGACTGGGTGCGGCTGCGCGACCAGTTCAGAGTCTGGAACCGCTACGCCGAGATTCACTACGCGCGGGGCGAGTGGCGCGACTGCCTCGAGCTCTCGCGCAGCATCCTGCACAACTGCGCGCCAGCGCTGGGCCCGGACGAGCGCCACCGCGTCGACGAACGGATCGCCGATTGCCGGCGCGCGCTGGGCGAGCGCGACGTCGCCTCCGCCTGATTAGGAGGCGCCGCTACCCGGGAACGCGGCGTCGACCGAGATCAACGTCATCCGATCCCGCAGCCACAGCGAGACGTCCGCGATGTCCAGCGCGCCCAGGAACAGGCCGCGCCGGCACACGATCGGAAGGTGCCACGCGCGGCGGGCGCACATGGCGCGCAGCGCGTCCGCGATCGTGTCGGTGTCCCGCAGGGGCTCTTCGCACGCCGACATGATCGTGCCGACGGCGATCACCCGCAGGTCATCGATGTCGCCGCAGGCGTTCAGAATGTCGCGATCCGTGACCACGCCGACCGGGCGGTGGTTCTGCACGACGATCGCGGCGCGCGCCCCGCGGCGCCGCATGGCGGCCATGGCTGCTGCCACCCCGGCGTCCGGCGACAGGATCAGCGCCGGACCGCGCGGGAGCTCTCCCACCGCGACGCCCAGCTGCACCGTGCTGATCGCGAACGCTTCTCCAGCCAGGCGGGCGCGTGCCGCCTCTGCGTCTCCAGCATTTTCCCGCACGTCGAAATCGAACATCCGCGTTCCCTCCTGCTTGTGCCGGCATGATGGCCGGGCACGCGCAGGAACGCGGTTACGATCGCGCCACGATTTGGAGGCGCGGCAAGAGCTCGCTGGCGGGAACCACCGCCGGCGGTCGCCGGTCGTGGTGTGGTACGCCGAACCCACACTTCAGCTCGATACGGCGGCGGTCGACGCCCGTGTAGCCGATGCCGACGAAGAAGGCGCAGCGGCCGCAATCCTCGATCACGCGCGCGAAGTGCTGGGTGCCGTCATGGCGCAGATGAATCGGGCACCCGATCGCCCGCAGCGAGAAGTCGTCGTCGACGTTCAGTGAGCGCGCGCCCGCGCAGCGGCAGCGAAACCCCGGCAGGTTGTGCTCGCGCGCGGTGTGCCACTGCAGCGGATGTTCGGTCGCGCTCACGCGGCGCACGACGACCAGCGGCAACCCGGAGCGGGCATCGACGCGGTTCGCGAGGCGGCTGGGGCCGTCCACCTGCACCACCAGCCGGACGCCATTGTCGGCGTCCGTGAGCAGCAGGTCGGCGCGCGCGCCGTTCGGCAGCCGGGCATCCAGCGTCGCGCGGCGGATCGCCCCGTCCAGCGGCGCCCAGGCCTTCTCGCCGCAGGTCTCGCACTGGCGCAGCAGCTCGGGCGCCGGGCCGACCCCTTTGATCCAAGCGCGAACGACGCGATGTAGGGTGCGCTTGGCGGCCGACATGGTCTAGGAGCCGGGAACGTTGCCACGTTTCAGATACGGGATTGTTACAAATCAGTGACAACCCCGATTGCTCTGCAAATCAGCGGGGGTCGCCGCGCGATTCGAACAGCGGCAGGTTCATCCAGAAGGTCGATCCCTTGCCCGGCATGCTGTCAACGCCGATCGTGCCGCCCATCGCCTCGATCAGATGCTTGACGATGGACAGGCCCAGGCCGGTGCCGCCCATCTCGCGCGAGCGGCCGCTGTCGACGCGATAGAACCGTTCGAAGAGGCGCGGCAGGTGGCGCGGCTCGATGCCGGGCCCCGTGTCGGCGACCTCGATGCGAAGCTGGCTCCCGTTTCGCGTCGCGCGCAGGGACACGGTCGTGCCAGGGCCGCAATATTTCACGGCGTTGTCGAGCAAGTTCGTGAACACCTGCTCCAGCCCCTTGCGATCCGCGCGGGCGGGGGGCAGATCGGCCGCGATCTCGTTGCGGACCACGAAGTTCTTCTCTTCGATCCGCGGCCGCAGCAGGGCGACGACCTGTTCGGAAACGGCGCGCACGGGGACGGCCGCCGCCTCGGGGCGGTACTCCTTCGATTCGATCCGCGACAGATCCAGCAAGTCCTCGACCAGCGAGCCAAGCCGCTGGGCGTTGCGGTCGATGATGTCGACGAACCGCTCGGACGCGTCCGGATCGCCCGCCATCGTGAGCCGCAACGTATCGACGGCCGAGCGAACGGCCGTGATGGGCGTGCGCAGCTCGTGCGAGACGTTGGCGACGAAGTCCTTGCGCAGCGTCTCCAGCCGCCGAATTTCGCTGACGTCGACGAACACCGCCAGGATGCCCTGCGGCTTGCGGTCGATGGATGGCAGCGCCGCCGCGTGAACCAGCAACCGCCGCGGCTTCGGCCCCGTCACCTCGATCTCGCCGGTCGCCGCGCCGCCGCCCGAGCGCGCGCGATCCAGGATGGCGTGCAGATCGGCGTTTCGGATCAACTCCAGCGCGGCCCGCCCTTCTGCGTCCGGCCCCAGCGCAAACGTCGCCCGCAGCGCCGGATTGACCAGCAGCATCCGGTTTTGCGGGTCCATCACCAGCACGCTCTCCTGCATCGACTGCAGGATGACGCCCAGCAGGTCGCGTTCGGACCGCAGCGCGGTCAGCGTCGAAGCCAGGTTTCCGGCCATCACATCCAGCGCCCGTCCGAGGGACGCGATCTCGTCGCGGCCCGTCGGCCGTGTGCGCACGCCCAGGTCACCGGCGGCCATTCGCCGGGCGGCTTCCGTCATCCGGCCCAGCGCGCGCGACAGGATCTGAGCCGCCGACATCGAGATGACGGCCGCGATGATCAGCGCCACCAGCAACGCCACCCCCAAGATGTGCTGCACCTGTCGGACGGCGGCGTCGATATCGTCCAGCGGCACCGACAGCCGCGCGGCCCCGCGCCCGCCGCCCGGTAACGTCAACGGAATTGCGGCGTACAACAGCCGCTGATGGACCGTGCCGCTGCTGCGGGTCGCCGACCCGTGCCCCCCGGCCAGCGCCGCCGCGACCTCGGGCCGGTCGCGGTGATTCTCGACCTGCGCCAGCGCCGACAGCGGGACCTGAGAATCGCCCAGCAGCTCACCGTCGGCGTTGACGAAGGTGACGCGCCCGGCGGCGCCCAGCTGGTCGGCAAGGGCGTCCCAGTGCGCGCGCTCGAGGTCCGCCTGCGTGCGCGTGGTCAGCTCGATGACCGCAAGCCGCGCGAACAGATCCGACCGGATCCGGTTCTGCAGGTTGTCGTCGATCGCCGGGTGCAGGGACAGCTCGGCCGCCAGCAGCGAGAAGGCGATGATCGCCAGCGACACGGCAAACAGCTTGCCGCGCAGGTTCAGCTTCATGCGTCGCCGTCGTCATCGTCGGCGCCGCCGCCGATCGCGGCCGCGTGGTCGCTGGCTGGCGTGAACCGATACCCGACGCCGCGGACGGTTTCGATGTACGCGCCCGCGCCGCCCAGCTTCTCGCGCAGGCGTTTGACGTGCGTGTCGACGGTGCGGGTCGTGACGTCGCCGCTCATCCCCCAGACGTCGTCGAGCAGGGCGGGGCGCGACTGCACCCGGCCGCGGCGTTCGAGCAACGTCGACAGCAGCCGCAGCTCCAGCGCGGTCAGGGTGATTTCGCGGTCGTCGACCCACACCCGGTGGGCGTCGCGATCGACCCGCAGCTTGCCGAACACCATCGCGCCGTGCGCGCCGCCCGTGGGTGGTGGCGCCGTACGCCGCAGCACCGCTTCGATGCGCAGCAGCAGCTCCCGCACGCTGTACGGCTTGACGACGTAATCGTCGGCGCCCAGCTCGAATCCGACCACCCGGTCCACCTCGTCCCCCTTGGCCGTGACCATGACGATCGGGATGTCCTTGGTGGCCGGGGCGCCCTTCACGCGGCGGCAGATTTCGATCCCCGAGACATCGGGCAACATCAGGTCCAGCAGGACCAGGTCGGGACGATGCTCCGTCACGGCGGCGACCGCGTCGCGGCCGCTCCCGAACAAGATCGGCGTATGGCCGGCCTGGCGCAGGTTGTACGCCAGCACCTCCTGCAGGTCCTTCTCGTCCTCGATCACCAGGATGCGGGCCATCGAATGGCGGCGTTTTTACCACCTCGCGCGACAGAAAACGCTCAGTAGCTCTTTTTCCACATGAGATCGGCCGAGCCGGTGCCCACGTCGCCGTATTCGCCCGCGAACTCCCAGCGCGCGCCAAGCTGGTACTCGATGTGGACGGCGTTCTTGTTCTGGTACCGGGTCGGGTCGGCGCCGATTCGCCCCACATAGCCCACGTACAGCCGATCCGTGACGTAGCGCCCCGCTTCGAACTGGGTCCCTGTCAACCCGCCGCTGCTGCCGGGATCGATGGTCAGGACGTCCAGGGGAAGCCGCTTGGCCAGGGTCTTTTGCAGCCCGCCCGCGATGGCGCCGGCGATCAGCGCCGACGCCTCGTTGGCGGCCGCCGACCCCGTCGATCCGCCGCTGCTGCCGCTGTCACCGAACTGCAGGTGCCCCGTGATGATCAGCGTGAAGAGCTGCGATCGACTGAGGTCGGGGCGATTTGGCGACGTCACGTCGATCGTCAGGTGGTCGAGCGGCCCCTTGGCCGTCAGCAGCACGGTGACGTTTTCCACGTCGTTCTGGTACTGGGCGCTCACGTCCAGGATCGGGTGCTCGGGCTGGCCGCCGAACTCCAGGGTCGTGTCGCCCTTCAGGTCGAAGCGCCGCCCGAACGCGTCGATGCGGCCCCGCTTCACCAGGACCTGGCCGTAAATCTCGACCTCGTTGGCGACGCGCACCCGGAAATTGGGCGCCAGCCCCAGCTCGAGGTTGGCGTCGTGGCCGGAGACCCACAGCTTGCGCGGCGCGTTCACGATGATGACCAGGCTGCGCCAGGGGCCGACCCCGCCCGTGGTCACCGGCGCCGCCGGCGCAGCGGGCTTGTCCGCGGCCGCCACGCCAGGCGCCGCCGTGCCGTCGGTCGCGCTCAGCCGGTCCAACCGCTCGGTCAGCGCCTGCAGCCGCTTGGCCTGGGTGCGGTTGATGGGACGTCCGTCCTCCATGATCACGATGTCCGCGGGGGCCTTCAGCGGCTGCAGGTTCTTGCGCTTGTCGTCGGACAGGTGGATGCGCGCCTCGTGGATGTCGACTTTCGCGCGCGCGCGTTCGTCCCCCGCCGACCCCGACAGCGAGGCGTTCAGCGTCAGCGTCGCCAGCGGCTGCCCCTCCTGATAGATGGGCATGGTCGTCGCGTCGATCGACCCCGACAGGTCGTAAGCGCCGTGCCCCGAGGCGCGCGACAGGGCCGCCGTCAGGCGGGCGTGTCCGCCGCCGCTCTTGGCCGTCAGCTCGTCGAGGACGATCTTGTTGGTGTCGGCGTGCAGCGCGAGGTGGACGTCCTTGAAGTCGCCCATCCCGTCGACCTCCAGCTCGCAGCGCGTGCATTCGACACGGCCCGAAAAGCGCGGGTCCCGCGCGGTGCCGCGGGCTTGCACCTCCAGGTCCAGCAGGCCGGCCGCCCGCGGTAACGCCGCGGTCATCCCCGAGAACCCGCGCAGGTCCAGCTGCTTCGCGTTCACGGTCAACGTGAACGGCACCTGCTGCAGATCGGGCGGGCTCGCCAGGATCGCGGGCAGCCCCAGGTCGGCCTGGAGGCCCGCGCCCACCGTCAGCTTCCCTCCGTTCGCCGACTGGATCAGCACGTCGACGTTCGCCTGCTCGCGCTCGTAGCGGGCCGTGAGGCGCGCGTAACCGACGGCCGCCTTGTCCAGCCGCAGGTCGTCGGCCTGCACGTGGGCCAGGAGGCGCGGCGCGCGCAGTGTCCCGTCGACCGCCAGATCGGCGTGCAGCTGGCCGTGCAGCTCCGATCGGGTGACGTTCGGCTCGTCCGGGCGGGGCAGACCGGCGTGGGTCATCGCCAGCGGGCCGACGACGGCGCGCACCCGGATCGGAATGCCCGCCCACGCCGCGCGGTTGCGCAGGGCGTCCAGGCCGGCCGCCGCGTGTGCCTTCAGCGCCAGCAGCGCGTGCCCCGCCTGCACGACGCGCACGTTGAGCTGGGTGGCGTCGTCCAGCGTCGCCTCGACGCGCGCGTCCGTCGCCGGGATCTTCTCGGTCTTGAGGCCCGCCACATCGACGGCCAGCGTGCCGCGCGGCTTTTCGGCAGTGCCGCGCACATCGGCGTGCACCGCCAGGGTCCCCTGCGCCGCCATCGGCGGGTTCAGCAGCTTGCCGACGGCCGGCAGCGACACGCGCCGCAGATCGACGTGCGCCTCGATCGGCATGCGCGCGATGGTCGCGCCCGTGGGCGGGTGATGAAGCAGGCTGCGGATCGAGGCCTCGGTCTTCGCCGTCACGTCCAGCGGTCCGGTCAGCGCGCCGCCACCCGCGCCGGCGGCGTGCAGCCGCAGCGCGATCGGCCGCTCGCCCTGGCCGTCGATCGAAAGATCGACGTCGCCGATCGGTTGCTGGGCGACGTTCAGCCCACGCGCGCGCAGCGCCACCGACACGCGCGGCCTTCCGGCGCTGCCGTCAGCGTCGACCGACAGAGACACCCGCCCGCGGGCGGCGATCGGAACGGGGCGGCCGGTGATCGTCTGGATCGTCTTGGCCAGCCCGCCAAGGTCCGTGTCCGGCGTCTTCAGCGCCAGCCGCAGGGGCTGGGACGAATTACGCGGCGGCCAGGCCGCGGGCAGATCGAAGTTGGCGTCGACCCCCGTTCCCGCCGCGCGCGCGACCACCTTTCCACGCAGGCGTGCCGGCGAGAACCGGACGTCCGCGTCGACGTCGATCTTGCCGATGGCCGCCACCGCGGGCGGCACCAGCGGCCGGGGCAGGCGGCCGAGATCGAAGTGCGAAACCGCGAGCCGCGCGCGCCCGGCCCCGCCCACCTTGCGCAAATCCGCCCGAATTCGCTGTCCGCGCCCGCGCAGGTCCAGCCCCGCCACCTCCAACCGACCGTCACCCGCCACGACCTTGGTCCGGCCGGCCAGCGTCCAGGCCTCCCCCGGGTATCGCAGGGCCAGCGCGTCGATCCGCATCGTGTCGGGGTCCAGGCGCCGCCCGTCGGCCGTCAGCGTAAGCGGGTAGGGCGACGCCGTGTGCGCGTTGACCGTGATGTGCGGTCCCACGATGTGCAGCGCGGCGCTCAGCCCCGTGATGCGCCGCTCGGCGAGCTGCACGCCAGCCGCGGTCACGTCCAAATTGATCTCCTGCGGGTTGTCGACGCGCGGCAGCCGCGCGCTGAGCTTCAGGTCCCGCACGGCGTCGTCCTGATACGTCACGTGCGGCACGCGCGCGGCGACCTTCACCTCGGGGTGGCGGATGATTCCCTTCACCGCGATGTCGACCGTTCCGTTGCCCGCCAGCTGCAGCGGCGGCGCCAGGTGGCAACGCGCCAGGCTGCGCGCCGTCGCCGCCAGGTCGGACGCGTCGATGCCCAGCTTGGCATCGATGTGCGTGCCGTCGGTCGCGGCGTGCCCCTTCACGACCAGCCCCGGGGAGCTCGCGCGCAGATCCAGCGCGGCGTTGCTGCCGTACGCGTCGACGTTGATCGCGACGCTGGACTGCGGGGTGTCGCGCATGAGGTCGGCCAGGTTGACGTCGTGCACGCGCAACATGAAGCCGTCCTGCGACGCCCGGAGCGCTCCCAGGTCCAGCCCGCCGCGTGCCTCGATGCGGGCGCCGACGGCGGCGACCCGTAGGTCTGTGCGGACGTGCTGCGACCCGGTCTCGTACCGGGCGTTCCCGTCGACGATCAGCGCGGCGACGTGAATGGGCGGCGCGCCGGATCGCACGCTGATGTCCCCCTCGTTCACGGCCAGGTGGCGCAGGTCGATCACGAACCCGGGGCCGCTGGACGCCAGCTTGGGGGGCGCCGGTGTTGCCGGCGTCGCGGCGGGATGCCGGCTGGCGATCGCCCGCGAAAGGTTCGAGCCGCGCGGCCCCGCCACCAGGCGCAGCTCGGGGCGGTCGATGCGCAGCTGGTCAATTTGAAAGCGGCTGCGCAACAGAGCCAGCGTCGCGAAGCGGAGGTCGAGGTCGCCGACCCGGGCAACGACCGCGCCCTCCGGGTCCTTGAGGGCGACGCCGCGCAGGGTCAGGCGGTTGCCGCCGAACCGCAGCTCTTCGATCGAAAGCTGGCCGGCAATGTTGCCGTTCACCTGGGAGAGCGCCAGGCGCCGGATCAGGTCGCCGCCGCGAGCGCTTTGCGCAAACGTCCACACGGCGCCGATGGCCAGAAAGACGATCGCCAGCACCGCGAACCCCACCTTGCCGGCCACTCGTGTTGCGCGCCGCATCGCTCAGTACGCCTCCCCGATCGAGATCTGCAGCGCGCAGGCGCTGTCCATCTGTACCAGGACACCCGGGATCTGTGGACGCGACGCGAAGAGCCCGAAGCAGCTCCAGTCCTGTTCATACGATACCGGCACGTACTCCCCGGTCATGCCGTTCAGCTGGTACAGGATTGGCGGCGCCCCGACCGGCAGCAACCGGGCCAGGTCCAGGCGGATGGGGCCGATGGACGTGAGGTAGCGGATGCCGATTCCGACGGCCCACAACATGTTGGGAATGTCGCTGGGCTTGACCAGCCCGGCCGTCACCTGGCCGAAGTCGACGAACCCGGCCAGCCGCCAGCTGTCGGTCAGCGAGTAGCGCGCCTCGAAGCTGCCGTCGATGAGCCCGTTGCCGCCGATGGGGACGGCCTCGTACCGCACGTCCTGGTTCATCCCCGGCATCGGCGGCTTTTGCCCCGGGATCGGCGCCAGCAGCAGGGGCGACATCCGGCGGTCGGAAAAGCCCCGCATCGACGTCGCGCCGCCCCCGTAGAACCGGGTGACCACCGCCGTGTCCTTCGGGTTTCCAGAGGTCGGCCAGAGCTCGCCCACCCGCAGCCGCCCCGCGAAGGTCAGCGCCTGATCGTCGAAAATGCTGTAATAGCCGCGCACGTCGGGCAGCACGCGCAGGTAGTTGAAGTTCCCCTGCAGCGGGCCGCCGCCCTCTTGCAACGACAGCGTGGCGAAGTAGCCCTTCCGCGGTTCCATGGGCTTGTCGCGGTGGTCCCAGGTGACGGTCTGTTCCAGGTAGGAAAGCCACACGAAACACGACCCGGTCGTCGTCTCGCAGCCCAGGGTCAGCGGTGCGGCCGCCGCGCTGTTGACCGGTGAGCCGTTCAGGTAGTCGCCCTCCAGACGGTAGGCCGGGAAGATCGAGATCCGCGATCTCGGCTGCCAGATCACGCCGGTGCCGAAGCGCCCGGCGATGTTGTTGTAGCTCTGCTCGATCGTGCGCTGAAGCTCGATGCTGTTCTGTTCGCGCAGCGACGGATGGCCCAGGAACCGCGGCTGTTCGAACGACACGCTGAAGTCGAAGACGGGGCCGTTGCGGGGCGCAACCGACAGGTCATTGGCGGCGACGGCCCAGATGTCGGGCAGGAACGCCCACCCCACCTCGGCGTGAAGCGTCAGCTTGCGCAGCCCGCCTTCGAAGTTGCGGTGGCTCCACTCGCCGATGAGCCGGGCCTCTTGATGGATCTGATCGATCTTCAGGCCGGCGCCGCCGCGCAGCGTGCGGAACGGCGCTTCGCGCACGGTGACCACGATGGGGATGCGGGCGGTCGCCTCGTCGGGCGGGCCGGGGACCACGCGCACGGTCGAGAAGACACCCATGCCGAAGACGCGCCGCTGAGCCTCGTCCAGCGCCTCGTCGTTGAACAGCGAACCGTCCGCGATGGCCAGCCGCGTCTGATCCCAGACCAGCACCGGCGGGATGCGCGCCTCGGGCCCGGCCTTCACGTCGATGGCCCCGAACCGGTACGGGATCCCAGGGCGCACCACGATCCTGAGGTTGGCCTGCTGCGAGCTCTGGCCGACCAGCGCTTCGCCGGCCGCCGTGGCGCGGTAGTAGCCGCGCGCCCGCAGCTTGCCGACGATGCCGCTCTTGCTGGCCTCCCAGCTCCCCTCGTCGAAGACCTGCCCGGCCCGCAGCACCAGACCGCTGCGTGCCACCTCCTGATCCGCGGGCGGCAGGGCCTCGAGGCCGCTGACCTCGACGGTGCCGACGTGGGTCGGCTTACCTTCTTCGACCGTCACTTTCAGCGCGACCCCGTCCTTGCCGTCCGGCGTGACGGCGTCGTGCGCGACCCGGGCCTGGTAGAAGCCCCGCGCGACGTAGAGGCGGACGATTCGTTTGAGATCGGCCTCCCACGTGACCGGGTCGAAGTACTCCTTGTGCGCGAACGGCCACCAACCGGTCTTGCTGCTGAGGATCTTCTTCTTGATCTGGCGCGGCGAGACGGCGTGCGTGCCGTCGATGCTCAGATCGCGGATCACCGGCGCCTGTTGCTGCTCCTGATGCGCGCACCCCACGGTCATACCCACGCAGACCGGCGCGAGCCACGCGAGCGTGACCCGCGCGCGCCGGAGCCCGGCCCCGCGACGGTCCGCTCGAACCCGTGCCATGTCTGTGCGGAAAATATGGCCACGCTCGCGCTTGCCGGAAGTGCGTGTCCGTAAGTGTCGGACGGGGGATCAGAAGGTGCCCAATGCCTGAAAACCACCGTCGCGGCCTGGGTAACGGCGCGAAGCTGATACGCTTGGCCGCACATGGATCGGGCCACCGGCCGCCGGCAGCATCGGACCGCCAACGTGCTCCTGCGGATCGCGGTGGGTGTGGTCGGGGCATTCCTGCTGGTCGCGCTGGCGCTGCCGCTGGTCGTGCGGGGCCCGGTGGCGCGGTGGGTGGTGGCCCGCGCGACCGCGTCCATGTGCGGCACCGTCAAGATTGCGGGCGCGCGCGTCGGGTGGGCGGCCGTCATCGACCTGCTGCGGGGGCGCCCCTTTCCGGTGTCGGTGGACGGTCTGGAGATCACGGGCCCCGACGGTCAGATCGTGGCCGCGGCCGCCCAGATCGCGGCGGAGCTCGCGGTCCACCGGGGCGGCGTCATCGACGTCACCTGGGTTCGCGTCGCGCAGGGGAGCTGGCGGCTTGACCTGGACACCGACGGCCTCGGGACGGTGGACGCGTTTCGGGCGGTGCCGCTGGCCGGCCGGGCGGCCTGCGTCGATCCGCGCGCCCCGCGTCCTGCCGCCAAGCGGAAGGCCGGCGGCGGCGGGTCGGTGACGCTGCGCCGGATCGAGCTTGCGGACATGGACGTCACGCTGACGTTCGACACCTGGGGGATGACGCTGGTCGGAGCGGCAGCCGTCGGCTCCCTGTCAGCCGGGGGCGATCCGTCGTTCCTGTTCGACGCGCACGACGTCGCCGCCCGCGGCGGGTCGGTGCGCATCGGCGGCCCGCGCAGCGCGTGGCGGACGATCGTTCCGCTGGACGCGGTGGGGATCACGCGCGTCGGGGTCCTGCGCGACGCGCCGACCGATCTGATGCTGGAGCTGGCCCGGGGCATGACGGGGCGGTCTCTGCTGTCCGGGCACGCGTCGTTCCTGAACATCTTTCCCGGTCCGGGCGGCCGTCCACCGCCCGAGCCGGCCGGGCTGGACGCGGACGTTCGGTGGTCGTCGTTCGGCGACGCGCTGGCGCGGCTGCAGGCGTCCTGGCGTCCAACGGGCGGCTGGGCGCGGGGCATCGACGGCGACCTGCACGCGTTCGTGCGCGGCCCGTTCAGCGGGCCGGAGGGACTCCTCGACGTCGACGGCGGGCCCATCAAGATCTCCGCGCGCCTGGCGGACAGTCGCGCGGACCTGCGGGTGAACCTCGCGCGCGTCGAGCTCACGCGGATGCTGGACCCGGCGTTGCGGCCGGTGCTGGCCGGCGAGCTGCGCGGCCGCCTGCACGCGACGGCGCGGCTGGCACCCAAGTTCTCGGACGTGGAGGTCGACATCCCCGACGCGGACCTCCGCCTCGACCGGCGGCGCGCGACCCGCGGTCCCGACGCGTACGAGCTGCGCATCGGCGCGGCCGCACGCCGGGCGCGTGGTCAGCCCGGGGAGGCATCGGACGCGCTGGACGCTTCGATCGACCGTGTGCGGTTGGCCAAGGCCGTCATGCAGCTGCACGGGTTGCGGATGAATTGGAGCGGCCTGTCTGCGGCGCTGGACGCCGAGCTGGTGCTGCCGGGCGACGACTCGGAGTCGGAGCGGACGCGGTCACGCGTCGACGCCCACGGCAGCCTGGCGGTCGCCGCGCTGCAGGACTGGGTGTCCGAAACGATCGCGTCGGGCCCGCTTCGCGTGGAAGCGAACGCAGCCGGAACCCTGGATCGCGTCGCGCTGAAGCTCGCGTTTCCGCCCAGCTCGATCTTGGCCGCGTTGGGGCAGCGGTTCGTCCTGCCGTCACGCATCGACGCGCTGTGGGCATCGGACGGGGGTCTGCGTGTGACGCCATTTCAGCTGAGGCGCGCGGCGGGCGGCGCGATCCGGCTGGGCGGCCGCCTGGGACCGGACGATCGCCTGGGGCTGACCATCGCCGTCAGCGACTACCCGCTGGCGGCCGTGCCGGGGATCGACTCGTCCGGCGTTCCGGGCGGTTTGGCGCCGGCGGGTGTCGTCGCGGCGGATCTGGCGCTGAACGGGACCACGGGGCGCCCGGCGATTGCGGGCAAACTGTCCGTCGCCGGGCTGTCCGTCGCGCACAAGCCAATCGGGAACGTCGCCGCCGAGCTGCGGATCGCCGGTGAATCCGGCGACGTCACCGCCACCGTCGATCCGGGCGTCACCGTCCACGCGCGCGTGAAGCGGCGGGGCGCGCTGTCCGTCGAGGCAGAGGTCGAGGCGCACGACCGAGCGCTGGGCCCCTGGTTGCCGCCGCCGTTGGCGGGGGCGCCGCTGACGACCAGCGGGCGCGCGACGCTGGCGTACCGCGCCGGCGCGCCGCTGGAGGCGGACGCGGCGCTCAGCCTCGCCGGTCCGGGGCTGACCGGCGTGCAGCTGGACGCCCGGTTGCGCGGGTCGGACGCGTCCGGCCACGTCAGCGGCGCCGTCGACCTCGGGCCTTGGCAACGGCTCTGGCCGCGGTTCGTGAAGAGCGCCAGCGGCGTGCTGGACCTGGACGTGCGGATCCAGGACGCGCTGGTCCGACCGCGCGGCGTCGGCGCGTTGCGCGTGACCCGCGACGTGGTCGTGCGGGCGGGTGGGTGGCCGGCGCCGGTGACGCTGGCCGCCGGTGGGCGCTTCGATCTGGACGGCACCGCGGTGACCGTGACCGACGTCGCGGTGCGCACGCCGGGGCTGGCCGCGCGCCTGGGCGGCCGTGCAACCCTCGACCTCGACGACGTGGCGCGGACGGCGCTGGCGCTGCGCCTCGACGGCGATCTGGACGCCGCGCATTTCCCCGTGCGGCTGCCCAGCGGGGTGTCGGTGGGCGGTCGCGTCGCCGTGCAGGTGCAGGTCGGCGGCACGCTGGCGGGTTTGCCGGGGCCGCGGCTGGACGGCAACGCGCGCCTCGACGACGTCACCGTCCGCCTGTCGCCGACGACGCCGCTGGCACACGGCCGCGGTACCGTCGAGGCGCACGGCGATCGCGTGCGAACCAGCGGCGTCGACGTGCAGCTGGACGGCGTCGGCGTCGTCCACGTGGGAAGGCCCGACGCGCCCGCCGCCGTGCGCATCGTGTCGCTGTCGCCGTTTCGGCTGGGCGAGGTCGACGTTCCGTTCTCGGGCGCGGATCTGACGATCGGTACGCCCGCCTCGCAGCTCTACCTGCCGGATGTCGACGCCACGCTGCGGCTGGCGGGCGACGCGCGCGGCGAGCTGACGCTGGGCGGGCAGGTCAGCGTGTCGGGCGGTGTGCTGGATCCGTCGAAGAAGAGCGCGGCGAAGGCGCCTGCCACGGCTGCAGCGCTACCGGCGCGGTCATCCTCGGCGCCCGCCAAGCCGCGCGTGAGCGGTGCCTGGTGGCGCGCGCTGCCGCCGCACCTCACGCTGGATCTGGATCTGCGCGGCGTGGACAAAGGGATTCACGTCGAGGTGCCGGTGCTGCCCGACGTGAACGTCGATTTCCGCTGCCACCTGCACGCGAGCGACCGCGGCGTGAAGTGGTCGGGCCGCCTCCGCGGGAACGGCGCGTACGCGCGCGCGGCCGTGACGATCTTCGACTGGTTCAAGACGGAAGATCTACGCGGCTGCCAGTTCACCGACTGATGATTGCGCACGCTCGAGGCACGCCACGCCCGAGCTGTGTCGGGCTTTTGCCGCGTATCTCGGAAGAAAGAATGCCAGGGCTGGCCAGGAGGCGACGCAGGCACACATTCGTCTCCAAGGAGGGAAACGACATGGTGTTCATTCTTCCAGTGATGGCAGTGGGGCAGGGGCCGGCGGCGCAGCCTCCTTCGATTGAAACACGTGCTCCCGCGGCGCAGGTCGCGGCGGGTGCTCCGTATGCGGGGTGGCGTCTCGTGGCTCAAGCGGGCGCAGGCTCGGCGGCCAGCGGCTCAGGCAATTCGGGCAACGTGGGCAGCCCCGGCAGCATGGGGGCAACCACCAACTCGGGGCCGAGCTACGGCACCTCGGGCGGCGGACTGACTGATCCGGCTCCGGGCACCGCGACCGATACGGGCGCGGGAACTGGCGCCAACGGCGTGAACTCGACCAATGGGACGACCACGCCAAGCGGGTCCGGCCTGGGCACGCCGACGACGCAGCCGGGTTCGGTTTCGCCGTCGACGGGCAGCACGCCGGGCACCTCGGGCGCGGGCACCAGCGCTTCGCCTGGGTCGCCGAGCTACGGCTCGGGGTCCTCGAGCTACGGCGCCGGCAGCACGGGGAGCACCGGGTCGACGGGCAGCACGGGCAGCACAGGGTCGACCGGCAGCATGGGGACCACTGGTTCCCCGGGCAGCTCGGGCATGGGCACCAACGGCTCGGGCTCGTCGACCTCGGGCACAGGCGCGGGGACGACGCGGTAAACGCGCTCTCTCAGTCGAGCAGACTGGGGTACGACGGCGTCGCGGCCGGTGCGGTTCCCACCGCACCACCTACCGCGGCGCCGTTTTCATTTGGTGCCGTCGTCGGCGCCGAGCCCGCGGGTGGCGTCACGGCCGTGCCGCCGGGCGACAGCGCCTCGCCGACCGCCGAAGCTCCCGCGCGCGCCTGACCGGCGCCGCTGGCGGCTACCGACGCTGAAGCGGACGACGCGCCTGCCGTTGCGGCGGTGGGCGTCCCCGCCGCTGGCGCTGTTCCCGTGGTGACGAGGATGTCCGTCGTGCCGGTGCCCGTTCCCGTCGCGGCGCCGCCGGCTGCCGTGGTCGCCGGCGTCGACAGATAAAAGCTGCCCGTGCCGAGGCTGCTGCCGGTGGAGCTGGCGGCGGATGCGCCTGTGCTCGGACCCGTCGCCGTCGCTTGAGCGGGGGCCCCTGCCGGGGCGCTGCTGCCGGCCGTCTGGGCCATCGCCGCCGCGCCGCAGAGGCAGATTCCGCCACACAGGCCCGCGAAAATCGCCTTCATGGATTGAAGGTAACGTCGCCGTTCCCGGGCGGGAACGGCGGCGGCGGCTGGTCGGGCAGCGGGATGAACTCGTGCTCGTCGCCCGGCACCTTCGGGAAACGCGTCTCGTTCTGCGCGCCCCAGTCGCGGCGGGCCTGCTCCATCTGTTCGGCCGAGCTGGCCACGAAGTTCCACCAGACGTGGCGCTTGCCGTCCAGCGGTCCGCCGCCGACGATCACCAGCCGCGCCGGTTCCAGCGCGCGCAGCTCGACGGCACCGGGATTCAGCACGACCATCGTCCCAGCCGGGAACGAGCGCTCGCCGATCGCGACCGCCCCTTCCATCACGTAGGCGGCGCGCTCGGGGTGGTCGGGATCCACCTCCAGCGTTGCGCCGGAGTCCATCGTGGCCGCCACGTACAAAGTGGGGGACAGCACGCCGACCGGCGACTCCTGGCCGTAGGCGGTGCCGGCCACGACCCGCAGGTCGACGCCCGGCCTCTGGATCCGCGGCAGCGTCGCGGCGGGGTGATGAACGAAGGCGGGGGCCGTGTCCTCGGCGGCTCTTGGCAGCGCGACCCACGACTGGATCCCGTGCAGCCGTCCGCCGCTTCGTCGGACCTCGTCGCGCGTCCGTTCCGAATGGACGATCCCGCGGCCCGCCACCATCCAGTTCACGTCGCCCGGGCGGATCGGCTGCACCGACCCCAGGCTGTCCCGGTGCAGGATCTCTCCCTCGAACAGGAACGTCACCGTCGCCAGCGCGATGTGCGGGTGGGGGCGGACGTCGATGCCGTGGCCGGGGGCAAAATCCGCCGGCCCCATGTGATCGAAGAAGATGAACGGCCCGACGGTGCGGCGCCGCCCGTCAGGCAGGGAGCGGCGGACGCTGAACCCGCCCAGATCCCGCGACCGCGGGGTGATGACCAGTGAGATGGGATCAGGGTTCATGGCGGCTCCGGGTTGACGTGCCCCTCAGTATGGTCACAATCCGCCAATGTCGCCCGCGTTCCGGTTCCTGCTCGTCGCTCTGATGGGCATGGCGGCGGCCTGCGCGAAGCAGCCGGCGGCGCCAGAGGTGCCGGCCCCTGCTCGTCCGGTGGCCAGCGCGCCGCGCGACGCCTCCGTGGACGTTCCGCGGGATGCGCAGCCCGACGGTCCGGTGGACGGGGCAGCGGGCGCGCCCGGCCACCGGCACGCGCACCACGCCGCCGAGCCTCATGCGGCGCCCGCCGGCGGCTTCAAGGTGACGGGGGGCATCGGCGCCACGGACGCCCAGACGGTGCTGCGCGGTGCGCGGGGCCAGCTGGTGGCCTGCTTTCAGAAGGCCCGCGCCCAGGCGCCCGGACTTCAGGGGCGCGTCACCTTCCGCCTGTCGATCGACGGCCGCGGGCGCGTCCCGCTGGCCGAGGTCGTCACGTCGACCCTGGGCGGCGGCGACCCCGAGCTGTGCATGGTCGAGGCTCTGCGCGACCTCAAGTTTCCGCCCTCGCCCAGCGGAGCGGAGTCGACGCTCACGTTCCCGATGACGTTCCCGAAGTAGCGCATTTTCCGCGCGCTACACTCGGTTCGTGATCACGGATCCGATGCCCCGCGCGGCAGCGAGGCGCCGCGAATACGAGCGCAGCGACGCGCTGGTCACCATCCCGCTGCCCCCGGGCGAGCAGGTGCAGGCGCTCACGCGGGCGCTGGCTGCCGCCGTCGCCGGCGAGGACGCCGCCCAGGCCGAAGGCACCGGCCTGGCGGTGCTGGCCGCGCTGTCGGAGTTTCACGGCATCGCCGTGCCGGGGCTGCGCGTGATGGGCGTGCGCCCGCACCGGGTCGTGTCCGGCGTCTGCACCTACCAGCTGTTCGGTGACTACACGCCGTCGACTCAGCGCATCCGCGTCTGGTTCCGCACCGCCATCCGCGAGAAGGTCTCCAGCCCCAGGGCGTTGCTGAACACGCTGCTGCACGAGTTCTGCCATCACCTGGATTGCACGCGGCTGGGGTGGGCGCAGAGCTACCACACGCGCGGGTTCTTCACGCGCATCGACCACCTGTATCACCACGCGCTCGCGACGCCCGCCGCCGCCCGACGACCGCTGCGCTGGGTGAAGCGCGGCGGCGTGTGGGCGATCGACTGGTCGGCGCTCAACCGGCGCCGCTGAGAATCAAAGGCTGCTCCAGCCCGCGCCCAGCCCGAACGGCCGGCCGATGGCGATGCCCGCCGCCACGCGGGCGTGCTTGTCGACGACAGCCCAACCTCCGATGGCCGGTCCGCGCGCCGTGAACGCGTGCGGGTACACGTTCAGGTGGACGAAATAATCGTCCGTGTCGGTCACCTGCAGCGATGCGAGGAGCGAGTTGTTCCGGTCGAGAAACACGGCGGCGGTCGGCACGAACGTGACCGTGTTCGCCACCGTGTTGCTGGAGGCGTTGTTCAGATGAACGGCGGCGCCCCCCGCCGCGGCCGACAGCGCGTACTCGTCATTCAGCTTGAACGACAGGCCGCCGGTCGTCGCCTCGCCGAACCACGAGAACAGCGAGAGACGCCGGTAGAACGGCAGCGCCCATTTGGCCGCGAAGTAGTTGCCGACGTTGTGAAGCTCGCCTTTGGGCGCCGTGAACGACGGCTGCAGCGACCAGTCGGCGATGACGACCTGGTGGCTGAAAAACCGGCTCGGGGCGTCGAAGCTGAAGAGGATGATGCCGCCGATGTCGAAGACATACAGGTCCGCCAGGCAGTCGGTGTTGAAGCCGACCACCCCGTGGTTCTCGAGCGATTCGTTCACCAGCGCCGACAACATCACCGTCGCCGCCGCCCAGACGCGCGGCACGGGCGTGTGGTGGTCCTCGAACCACTCTTGCAGCGCGCGGTAGGTCGTCCCGCCGCCGATCAAATGCAGGCTGTAGTTGGGCGTCCAGCGGGCCGTCACCGGCGTGAAGCTGAGGGGGAAGATCTCCTGCCTCAGGAACGTCCCCCACCCGTCGGCCGCGATGGCGCGGAACGGGTGCACCACGTTCCGCAGGACGTTGCCCGTGTTCGTGCGGTAGTCGAACGAGAAGATCTGGCGCGGCGCGATGTGGTCCTGCAGGACGTCGAACCCGCGGTTCAAGAACACCCAGAGCGGCCCGTACATCGCTTGCGTGCCGTAGTCCTGGCCGAAGTAGAAGTAGCGCACCGGCGCCGGGTCGGGCGTCGCGGGCGGCTGCGGGTCTCCGTGGGCGGGCGCAGCGACGCACACGAGCACCAGCGCGACGGCGGCGGCCAGTCGACGGTGCGCGGTCGTTTTGCGCTGATATAGTGCCGGGATGGCGACCCCCGCACTGAAGCACAACACCTACTTCGACGGCAACGTCCAGAGCATCGGCTTCGAACGTCACGGCCGCCGCGCCACCGCCGGCGTGATTGCCCCGGGCGAGTATCACTTTGGCACCGAGGCGCCCGAGCGCATGACGATCATCAGCGGCGAGCTGTCGGCGCGCCCCGACGGCGGCACCTGGACGACCTACGCCGCCGGCACCGCCTTCGAGGTCCGCGGCCGCAGCGGCTTCGACGTGCGCGCGCTCGAGCCCTGCGCCTACCTCTGCGAATTCCTGTAGCCCGCGGCCGGCGGCGGCGGATTTGTGGCGCGCGGCTTGCTGCTGGCTGCGGCGCTTGCGCAAGTACAACCGGTTCTCGGTGCGGAATCGCACGAAGCGGGCTCAGGCCGTCTGCTTTCTAGTCGGGATCTGCGGGGCCGCGGCGTTCGCGGTCGCGGGTTGCGGGGCCGCGGCGGCGGGCGTCGGCGACGACTCGTTCACGATCGTGGTTCTGCCCGATACCCAGTACTACGCACGCAACTACCCCGAGATCTTCGACGCGCAGGTGCGGTGGATCGCCGCCCAGCATGAGCGCGCCCGGATTGCGCTGGTCGTCCACGAAGGCGACATCGTCGACGCCGACGAGCCCGTCCAGTGGCAGCGGGCTGCCGCGAGCCTCCACGTGCTGGACGGTGTCGTCCCCTACGTGCTCAGCGCCGGCAACCACGATTACCGGCGCGTCGGCACGCACATTGAGCGGACCACGTCCATCAATGCCTACTTCTCGCCGGCGGCCGTCGGCGGCGTCGTGTCCGCTACCGGCACCTATGAGCCGGGACGGGTCGAGAACAGCTACGTGTTGCTCTCCGCCGAAGGCGGTCCCTGGCTGGTCCTCTCGCTGGAGTTCGGGCCGCGCGATGCGGTACTGGCCTGGGCCGAGAGCATCCTGCGTCGATACCCGTCAGCCCCGGCAATCCTGCTGACGCACGCGTACCTCGACGCCGACGGGTCGCGCTTCGATCACGTCGGCCGCCGCGACCAGCTGTGGAACCCGCATCGCTACTTCCGCAAGGATGCGATCGGCGGGGTGAACGACGGCGAGGAGATCTGGCAGAAGCTCATTTCACGCAACGACAACCTTCGGTTCGTCATTTGCGGGCATGCGCTGGACGACGGCACCGGCCGGTTGACCAGCCGGCGCCCGGACGGAACCGTCGTCCACCAGATCCTCGCCAACTTCCAGACCGGCGCGCTGGGCGGGGCCGGGTACCTGCGGATCATGCGCTTTGCGCCGCGCAGCCGGACGGTCGCCGTCCGGACCTACTCGCCGTACCTGGACCAGTTCAAGCGCGACGGCGACGAAGAATTCCAGCTCACGTACTGACCGCAACCTTCACGAGAAAAGGACGAACAAGAATGAAACGAACGCTGATGATCCTGGTGACTGTCGCTTCCTTGGGGCTGGGCGCGCGCGTGATGGCTGCTGACGCCGCAGCGAAGCCGGACTGTTCGGAGAAACAGAAGGCCTACGATGACGCGAAGGCCGCTGCCAAGACGGCCGCCAAGCCCGATCTCGCCACCTGCAAAGAGAAGAAGGGCAAGGACAAGACCGATTGCGAAAAGCC
>JBJMQQ010000117.1:0-10367 GCA_045802645.1 Polyangia bacterium | reverse complement strand
CGCCCGGCAGCTCCGCCGGGAGCTTGTCGGAGGCGAGCACGATCTGCTTGTGGGCGTAGTGAAGCGCGTTGAACGTGTGGAAGAACTCGTCCTGGGAGCTGTCCTTGTTCGACAGGAACTGGATGTCGTCGACCAGCAGCACGTCGGGGGCGGTCCGATAGCGGGCCCGGAAGTCCTCCATCGAGCTGCCGCCCGACGATCGCTTCTGGGACATCATCGAGCCGATGAAGTCGGTCACGAACTTCTCGCACGTAATGAAGCTGATCGACCACTCGGGGTGCTGGAGATGGATCTCGTGCCCGATGGCCTGCAAGAGGTGGGTCTTGCCCAGCCCGACGCCGCCATAGATGAACAGCGGGTTCCAGCGCGACGCCGGTGATTCGGCGACCATGCGCGCGGCGGCGTGGGCGAACTGGTTGGTGGGCCCGACCACGAACTTGTCGAACGTGTAGCGGGAGACCAGCTCGGGTGGGAAGGCGGGCAGCGGGGCCGACGCCCCGGGGACGCTCCGTCGTTCGGGCGCGGCAGCGGAGGCGCGGGGCGGATCGACCGCGTCCTCGACCACCTCGAAGTCCACCTTGAACGGGCGCTGAGCCCGCGCCTCGATGTCCTTCAGGATGGAGGGCAGGAAGTTATCTTCGAACCACTCCTTGTGGTACCGGTTCGGCGCCCGGAGGCGGATATGGCCGTCATCGATCGCGACGCACTCGATCGGCCGCAGCCAAAGGTCCCGATGGGCGGGTTTGACGAGCGGCTCGATCGAACGCACGGCCTCGGTCCACAGTTCAAGCATTGCGCACACCTGTCCACACCCATGGGGTCGTAAAATCCCTAACGATTTCCGGGTCTATCACGCGGGATTCCTCTCTTTGTCCACAGCCAAAGGCCATACGAACCCATCCCCTTCGACCCGCTCGGCGATGGTGCCGGCTTGGCCTTCTCGGTTCACCGTGCGAGGGGTGCGCGCGCGGTGCAGGTTCTCTATCAAACCGCCGCTCTGGCCTTCAAGCGGCAAACCCGGACACGTCGGCAAGATCGCGAAAATCAGTCGATAAAAGTTTTTCAGGCTTGTTGCTGAACTGGATCACGCGCCCGCATCCGGACGGGTACTGACCCGTAAGTGCCTGACGTTGCGTCGATTTTTGAAATCCGGCAGAGCTCGCCGCTGGGCGGCGTTGGATTTCACGCCATTTCTTTGCCACCGAAGGCGGAAACGCCCATGACACGGGCGTTCGCGCGTGCGGATCTCCGTCAATCCCAGAACTTCCGTCGGAGATCGGGTAGCCTCCCGATCCGAAAGCGTCCGCCTCCGTCGGAGACGGACATCGGATTGACACACGCCAACCCACGATGCTATGCAGTTCGGCCTTTGCGGGCACATAGGCCCGACCAGAAGGACACCCGGAGGACGCCGTGAAGAGGACATTCCAACCGCACCGTAAGAGCCGCAAGCGCACGCATGGATTCCGCAAGCGCATGAAGACGCGGTCGGGGCGGGAGATCTTGCGGCGCCGCCGCCGCAAAGGCCGGCGCCAGCTGACCGTCTCGATCTCCAAGAAGTAGATTCCGTGACGGCCGAGGCGGGCCAGCGCCAAGCAGAGCGCCTGCCGCGTGCGGCGCGCGTGCGGCGGCGGCCCGAGTACCTCACGATCCAGAACCGCGGGCGGCGGGCAGGCGGCGCACACCTGCTGCTGTTCGGCCTCCCGGGGACCGGGCGTCTCGGCATCACCGTCAGTAAAAAGGTCGGGGGCGCGGTCGCGCGCAACAGAGTGAAACGCTGGGTGCGTGACTGCTTCCGCCGGGCGCGCGACCAGTTCCCACGAACCGTGGACCTGGTCGTCGTTGCCCGCCCCGGCTCCGCGGACGCGGGACACCAGGCGATCTGCCGCGAGCTGAAGTCGCTGGCGTCGCGGTTCGGAGCGGCCCGATGAAGTGGGTCCTGCTTGGATTGGTTCGGCTGTATCGGCGTGTGTTCTCACCGGGCCTGTCGCCCCGCTGCCGATTCGAGCCTTCGTGCTCGGCTTACGCAGAGGAAGCCATCGCGACGCATGGGGCCTGGAAGGGCGGACTGCTGGCCGTGTGGCGGCTTCTTCGCTGCCAACCGTTCGCCCGGGGTGGTATAGACCCGGTCCCGGGCCGCGCTGACGGAGCCGGCACGGAGCGGGCACAATAAAAATGGAAAAGCGGGTCATCCTGGCCGTCGTCCTTTGCGTGGCGGTCCTCATGCTCTGGTCGAAGCTGTTCCCGGTGAAGCCACCGTCGCCTGCGCCTGCCGTCCAGACGACGGCTCAGACCGCCGGCGCGCCACCGCCCAGCGCTGCGGCCGGATCGGCCGCCGTCGCGGCGGGCAGCCCGACGGCCAACCGACCCGAGCAGCTGGTCACGATCGAGACGCCCGACGTTCAGTTCGTATTTTCCAGCCTGGGCGGCCGCCTGGTGCACGCCCGCCTGCGCGGCGCGAAGTTCCTCGAGCACCCGGGCGACCCGTCCAGCGGCCACGACCTGGTCAATACCCCCGACCCCCGTGAGGCGCCGCTGGGAACGCAGTTCCCCGATTCGGGCTTCCCCACCCCCGCCGACGGGGCGTGGGACGTCAGCCGCCCCAACGCGACGACGGTGGTGTTCGCGGCGGACAGCGGTCCCGCCCACGTCGAAAAGCGGTACATCGTCGACACCACCCGTTTTCGCGTCCATCTGGAGGTCGCCGTTGCCAACCGCGGCCAGCAGGCGGTCAGCCACCACCTCGCGCTGTCGCTGAGCGGCCACCAGGACCCCGAGAAGCGGGGCGGCGGCTTCATGTCCGGGTCGTCCGCGAACACGTCATCGGTCATGTGCTCGGTCGACGACAAGCTGGAACGGCGCCCGATCGAGAAGCTGACCAAGGACCCGCTGGACAAGCTGGGCGCGGTCCACTGGATCGGCGCGGACGAGAAGTTCTTCTTGCTGGCGGCGGTTCCCTATCCCGAGACGCCGCCGCAACAGCGCCGCTGCGCGACGGCCACGCTTCCGGACGGGTCGGGGCGCGTGACGATGTCGTTCGCGGAGCGAACCGTTCAGCCGCAGCAGACGACCACCTACGCGTTCGCCATCTTCACGGGCCCGAAGATCGTCGCTGACCTGGACGCTGTCCGACCGGGCGGCGAAGAGGTGAAGCTGGATCAGTCCGTCGACGTCACGCTGGCGATCCTGTCGCGGCCCATCCTGTCGTTGCTGAACTTCTTCCACGCGTTCGCCCACAACTGGGGGCTCGCGATCATCCTGCTCACGCTGTTCATCAAGCTGGTCACCTTCTTCCCGACGCAGAAGTCGCTGCTGTCGGCGAAGAAGATGCAGAAGCTGGCGCCGAAGATGAACGCCATCCGGAAGAAGTACGAAAACGATCGGCAGCGCCAGTCTGTCGAGACGATGAACCTCTACAAGGCGCACGGCGTGTCGCCGTTCGGCGGGTGCTTGCCCAGCTTGATCCAGATGCCGATCTGGATCGCGCTCTACTCCACCCTGAACTACGCGGTCGAGCTCTACCGCGCGCCGTTCATCTTCCACATTCACGACCTGACGGCGAAGGACCCGTTCTACATCACGCCGCTGCTGATGGGCTCCGTGATGTTCCTGCAGATGCGCATGTCGCCGTCCGGGGCCGACCAGCAGCAGGCGCAGATGATGTCGTTCATGATGCCCATCATGTTCACGGGGTTCTCGCTGTTCCTGCCGGCCGGGTTGGCTCTGTACATGTTGACCAGCTACCTGATTGGCATTCTGCAGCAGCTCTACGTGAACTACCTGGACCGCAAGGGCGCGACCGCGGTCTGAGCCCGCGTGGTAACCTGCTGCGCATGAGCGGTCGCGGCGATACGGCAGACGGCACGGAGCTGGAGGCCGCCGCCCGGCGGTTGACGGCGCTGGCCGACCGCCTGCGAGCCGTGCGCGCGCAGCTGGAGGCGAATGCCAGCCCGCCCGGGCATGCGGGCAGCGGCGGAGTCCCGGCCGGATACACGCCCGATGGCGACGGCGCCAAGGGCGAGGCGCATTGAGGCTGTTCGTCGACACCGCCGACCTGCGCGAGGCTCGTGTCTGCTTCGACCGGAAGCTTGCCGAGGGGGTCGCCACCACTCTGTCTGTCGGAAACCCCGCGCTGTCCGACCTGTGCGCGTGGTCGGCCGGCCCGGTCAGCGCACCCGTCGAGAGCCAGGATCACCTGGGTATGCTGCGCGAATCGCGCGAGCTGGCGCGGCTGGGTCCTCAGGTCCTCGTGCGGCTGCCGTTGAACGTGGAAGGCCTGCGGACCGCCCGCGCCTGTACCGAGGAGGGCATCCAGACGCATGTGATCGCGTGCGACTCGCCGATGCAGGCTGTGTTGGCGGCCAAGGCCGGCGCGCGTTATGTCTCGCCCGTGGTCGCGCCCGCGGACCAGGGCGGCGCCGACCGGAACGAGCTGATCCGCGGAATCGTGGCTGCCCTGAAAACGTACAACTTTTCCACCGAGGTTCTGGCGGCGCCCGTTCGCACGCCCAGCCACGTCGTCGACGTCGCGCTGGCCGGAGCGGCGGTCGCGGCCGTCCCGCTGTCCGTGCTGGAGCAGGTGGTCAAGTCCACGCCCGCCGGCGGCGGGAGCGCCGACCGGAAGTAGTCCTGCCGTGCCTCGCGTTCGCCAGCACGTCAATCCGCTGAAGTCGGACCTGCTCGAGATCGCGGACGTCCCGCGCGTCACGGTCGTGCCCGGGCAGCCGCTGGAGGTCGAGCTCGGCGCGGCGGAGGCGCACTTCCTTCTGGACCGGGGCGCGGCCGAGCCGGACACGCTGTTCGTCGGCATCGAGATCCGGCGCGAGCTGGTCGAGGCGACGAACGCGGACTGCGCACGCCGCGGCATCCGCAACGTGCGGCTGATCTTCGCCAACATGTCGGTCGATCTGCCGCGGCTGTTCCAGCCGGGCGGCGTGCGGCGGTTCTTCCTGAACTTTCCCGATCCCTGGTTCAAGAGCCGCCAGCACAAGCGGCGGGTCATCAATCCGGGGCTGGTCGCCGAGCTCGCGCGCGCGCTGCAGCCGGGCGGCGAGCTGTGGGTGATGACGGACATCTTCGAGCTGGCGCTGGACGCCATGGCCGCCCTCGAGACGTCACCGTTGTACGAGAGCGCGGCGGGCGCCTGGACGTTCGCGCGCGCCAACCCCTACGGCGCGAAGTCCCGGCGCGAGCGGCAGTGCGAGCAGGAGGGCGCCCCGATCTGGCGGCTACTTTACCGTCGCGTCGGTTCCGCCGTCTGAGGTTGCCCCGCCGGCCGCGCCGGGGCCGCTGTTGTGCAGCTCCCAGAGGCGGTTCCCGTCGGCGCTGAACGGGCGCGCCGTCGTGGCGGCCGGCGACCAAGGATTCGCGACGCGGATCTGCGCCCCCAGGACGGAGTCACGGACCAGCGCCTGGCCGTTGGGCGACACGCCCGGCATGTAGCACGTGACGCTCTCGTCCCAGGCGCGCCCGAGCGCGATCAGGTTCGCGGGCGTGCCGGTGGCCGCCGTGAACGTGCTGGCGGTGACCAGGAAGCCGTACGGGTTCCCCGGCGCCGTGCTGGGCGCCAGATAGTTGCCGCCCTTCGTCCCTTGCCGGACCGTCAGGTAGTTCAGCGTGCAACCGTCGAACACCGCGGTGCCGCGGCCGAAGATGAAGTCCACGTCGCCCTCGACGTACGACGACTTGAAGTAGGCGCGCGCCACCGTCAACGTGCTGCCGGTCTTGACGTACAGCGTGTCCTGATTGCCGAGGACCCGCACGTTCTCGAAGATCAGCTGGTCGCCTTGGGTCATGAGAGCGACGGCCTGGTTCGAGCCTGACCCCGTTTCGGCGTAATCGTTCGCGAAGGTCAGGTTCTTGGCCTGGAAGCCGGCCGCGAACGCGGCGAAGGTCGCGCTTCCGCTGGTCCCGTAGGACGTCGCGCTGGGGCCGCTGCAGGAGTTGACGTTGGTGTCGATCGGTTTGCCGGCGTAGTTGTTGAAGACGATCGTCACGGCGGTGGCGTCCGGGGCCGCGCCGTAGAGCGTGATGGGCGGCGCGGTCTTCGGGACGCAGACCACCTCGCGGTAGGTCCCCGGCTTGACCAGGATCGCGACACGCGCCGTTCCGCCGGCCGTCGCGGCGGCCGTGATGGCGGCCTGCACCGTGGGCTGGGTACCGCTGCCGTCCGCGGCGACGGTGTACGCGGGCACGAGCTTCGAGACGTCTCCGACCCCGGCGGTCGGGTCCCAGTTGTCGGTCGTGAGGCTGCCGATGGGGCCCGCCTGCGCGAGGTATTTCAGTGTCGTGTAGCGCGCGCCGTCCGCGTCCGACAAGAGTGGCCGGGTGGACGTACCGGCCAGCGTCAGACCCGCGGCACCGGCCCCGCCGTCGGGTGTCGTGCACGCGACCGGGCCGCCAGCGGCTCCGCCGGGCGCGCCAGCGTTACCGCCAGTGCCCGGGGTGCCCGCGCCGCCGCCAGCGCTCGTTCCGCCGGTGGCGAGCCCCGCCGCACCCGTCGAGCCGCCCGACACTGCAACGCTGCCACCCTGACCGCCGCCACCGCGGCTGCTGCCGCAGGTGCTCACTGCGGCGGCGAGAATTGCGCCACACAGCCCAAAGGCTCCCCGCACGATCGTCCGTCGCATCGTTTCGGGAGTTGCCGGCGCGCCGCCCGGCGGCTCAGCGGCTTCAGCCGCCGAGCGAGAGGCGGATCTCTTCGAGATCCTTGATGCGGTCCCGGATGGCGGCTGCCTTTTCGAACTCCAGCTCTTCGGACAGCTCCAGCATCTGCTTCTTGAGCGCGGTGATCGTGCGGGGCAACTCTTCCAGCGCGACCTCGTTGTTGGCCGCTTCCTTGGCCGCGCGGGTCAGGTCGACGTAGTCGTCCTGCGGCGTGCCGGCCAGCGCCGCGATCGCCTTCTCGATGGTCTTGGGCGTGATCCCGTGGCGCTTGTTGTGCTCTTCCTGCGCGGCGCGGCGCGCGCGAGTCACCGTGATCGCCTTGCGCATCGAGTCGGTCTCGCGGTCGGCGTACATGATCACCTTGCCGCGCACGTTGCGGGCCGCGCGCCCGATCGTCTGGATCAGCGAGCGCTCGGCGCGCAGGAACCCTTCCTTGTCGGCGTCGAGGATCCCGACCAGCGAGACCTCGGGCAGATCGAGCCCTTCCCGCAGCAGGTTGATCCCGACGAGGACGTCGAACTCGCCGAGGCGCAGGTCGCGCAGGATCTCGATACGCTCGAGTGTGTCGATGTCCGAGTGCAGGTACCGCACGCGGAGCCCTAGCTCCGTGTAGTACTCGGTCAGGTCCTCGGCCATCCGCTTGGTCAACGTCGTGACCAGGATGCGGTCGCCCATCTTGATGCGTTCGCGGATCTCGCCCAGCAGGTCGTCGACCTGGGTGCCGACGGGGCGAATCTCGATCTCCGGGTCCAGCAGACCCGTCGGCCGGATGATCTGCTCGACCACCACCCCCTCGGACCGCTGCAGCTCGTACTCGGCGGGCGTGGCCGACACGAAGACCCCCTGCGGGGCACGTGCCTCCCACTCGTCGAAGCGCAGCGGGCGATTGTCGAGCGCGGACGGCAGCCGGAACCCGAAGTCGACCAGCGTCTCTTTGCGCGAGCGGTCGCCTTTGAACATCGACGCGATCTGCGGAATCGTCTGGTGCGACTCGTCGACGAACAGCAGGTAGTCCTTCGGGAAGTAGTCCAGCAGCGTCGGCGGCGGCTCACCCGGCGCGCGTCCCGACAGATGGCGCGAGTAGTTCTCGATCCCCTTGCAGCGCCCCATCTGCTCCAGCATTTCGAGGTCGTACAGCGTCCGCTGCTGCAGGCGCTGCTCCTCGACCAGCTTGTTCTCGGCCTTGAGCTGGGTGAGGCGCTCGCGGAGCTCTTCTTTGATGCCCGACATCGCGCGCGACAGCTGGTCGGCCGGCGTCACGTAGTGCGAGCCGGGGAAGATCGAGACCTCGTCAATCTTCCGCAGCACCTTGCCGCGCAGCGGGTCGACCTCCGAGATCGCGTCGATCTCGTCGCCAAACCACTCGACGCGGATGGCCTTTTCCCGTTCGTAGGCCGGGAAGATCTCGACGGTGTCGCCGCGGACGCGGAAGGTCCCGCGCGAAAAGTCGACGTCGTTGCGCTCGTACTGAATCTCGACGAGGCGGCGCAGGACGGCGTCGCGCCGGACCTCGACCCCGCGCGCCAGATCCAGCTTCATCCCCAGGTACGCCTCGGCGGCGCCGATGCCGTAGATGCACGAGACCGACGCGACGATCAGCGCGTCGCGCCGGGTCAGCAACGCGTACGTCGCCGCGTGCCGCATGCGATCGATCTCTTCGTTGATGAGCGAGTCCTTCTCGATGTACGTGTCGGTCGTGGGGACGTACGCCTCGGGCTGGTAGTAGTCGTAGTAGCTGACGAAGTAGTGGATGGCGTTGTCCGGGAACAGCTCCTTGAATTCCAGGTACAGCTGGTGCGCCAGCGTCTTGTTGTGCGCCATCACCAGCGTCGGCCGCTGAATCCTCTCGACGACGTGGGCCATCGTGAAGGTCTTGCCGCTGCCGGTGATCCCCAGCAGCACCTGTGACGGGTCGCCGCGCTTCACGCCGGCGGTCAGCTCTTCGATTGCGCGCGGCTGGTCCCCCATGGGGGCCAGTTCGGTCTTGAGGCGGAACGGCGTCGGCAAAACGCTATATTGTACGCGATGAAAATTCGGGGGTACTACGCCATCCTCGACGCGACCCCAGCCCTGCTGGATGACGCCGCGTTGCTGGTTACGGCCCGCCTGTTGCTGGCCGGCTCCCCCTGCTGCTTCCAGCTGCGCGCCAAGACCAGCGGCGCGCGCGCCATGCTGCAGGCAGCCCGCCGGCTGCTCCCGCTTTGCCGCGAGCACCGGGTCCCGTTCTGCGTGAACGACCGGCTGGATGTCGCGGTGGCGGCCGGAGCCGACGTGGTGCACCTGGGCCAGGACGACCTGCCCTTGGCGGACGCCCTTCGCCTGCGGGCGGAGCTGGGGCGGCCGGACCTGGTGGTCGGCTTCTCGACGCACAACGCGGAACAGGCGCGCGCCGCCGCTGCCGCGGGCGCCGACTACATCGGGTTCGGGCCGGTCTTCGCCACCACCAGCAAGCTGAACCCGGATCCGACCGTCGGCGTCCAGGCGTTGGCCGCCGTGTGCCGCGATGTCGCCGTCCCGGTCGTGGCGATCGGCGGGATTCACCTGGACGCCGTGCCGGTCGTTGCGCAGGCCGGCGCCGCGGCGGCCGCCCTGATCTCCGCGGTCGCCGGCGCGCCCGATCCGGCTGCGGCGGGCCGGCAGGTGAACGCCGCGTTCGGGGCCTGACCGCCGCGCTGCAAATATCCGCCGCGACCATTGCCACGGCTGAGGCATCTGCATGCGGCGATGCCCAGCTGCGACCGCGGCCGTTCGGTTTTCCTGTCCCTCAGCATGGCCGTCTGCGTCGCCGGATGCGGGGACGGCGGTCCCGCCGCGGCGTCCGCCGGCGGTGCCGGGGGTGCGAGTCTCGCCGGTCGCGACGGCGCCGACGCGGCGGCAGGCGTCGGAGGCGCCAGCGTGGCGGGAGCCGGCGGGCAGCTCGCGACCGCAGGTGCCGCCGGATCGGCGATGGGCGGCGCGGCAGCCGGCGGCAGCGCTGGACAGCCGGCGGGTACCCCCGGTTGTGATCGGGCGTGGGCCGGTGATCTGCAGCGCGGGACGCCACAGGACGACGAGATCACCTCCGTCACGGCGGCCGAGGGCGGCGGCTTTTATGTGACCGGGTACGAAGGCGGCGACGACGAGTCATCCGACGTCATCCCGGCGGGCGACGCCAAGGCGATCGTCGCGCGCTATGACGCCGCTGGCCTGCTGACCTGGGAGACGGGGATCGACACCCCCGGCGCCGACACCGCCGAAGACCTGCAGGTCGACGCCGCCTCCGGCAATCTGGTCGTGGTCGGCCGGACCAGCGGCGCGTTCGCGGGGTTCCAGAACGCCGGCCAAATGGACATGTACGTCATGCTGATGCACAGCAGCGGCGACGCGCTGGGTGCCATCCAGCTCGGCGACGACCGCCCGCAGCATCCAGTGCGCGTCGCGCTGGGCGGCGCCGGCCAGATCCTGGTGGCCGGCTACGACGACATCTTCATCCCCAGCAACTACGTCGCGGCCCTGCCACACGGGTTCGTCGCCGCGCTGAGCGTCGGGCCCGCCCCCACGTTCGCGCCGACCCTGAACTACTGGCACCGGAGCGCGCTTTTCGACAGCCCGCCGCCGCCGCCCAGCAACGCGGACTTCACGACGGGGGTGGCGGTCGACGCAGCGGATGGCGCGATCTACGTGACGTCCACTGTGAACGGGAACGTGAATCTTCGCGGGAT
>JBJMQQ010000116.1:0-30047 GCA_045802645.1 Polyangia bacterium | reverse complement strand
GCTGTTTCCGCCGGCGCCCGCGGCGCCGGGCGCCCCGGCCGCGCCGCCGCTGCCCGCCGCGCCACCCGCCCCGCCGCTGCCGCCGCTCCCCGCGTTGCAGCCGACCAGCGAGAGCGTCACCGACTGCCCTGCGGACAGATTCAGGTAGGAGATTGTCTGCCCGGCGTAGCTCTCGGCGCCCGGCGTGCAAAGCCCCGTCAGCGGCACCGTCGCCGCGTTGGCGACCGACACGGTGATCGACGCGCCCGGCTGAATCGTCGCCGTCACGCCGGAATTCTGCAGCGCCTGCCGGTTGATGAAGATCTGCGCCAGCTCGTCCTGCGTCGGGCTCTGGACCGGGAACGTCGACGCCGCGGCGTACTTCGTGAACGTCGCGTCCAGCAGGTCGGACAACAGGCTGTGGCCCGCGTTGTCGTAGTTGCGCGCGTTCGCCTGGTGGAACATCCACGGGTCCTTGTTGCCGGCCAGCATGTACCCCGCGAACGTGCTGCTCTGGTCGGCAATCATCGACGGGTAGTCGACAGTGGCGACCTTCTTCAACGCTTCCCACTCCGGAATCCACTCGGCCGGCTGCGACACGTTGAAGTACAGGTCCGCCGGAATGCGCGGAATCTCGAGGATGCTCGGCTGATAAGCGTTCCAGATGCCGACGTTCGGCGACGGATTCTTCTGCTCCGGCTCGGAGGTGTCGCTGACCAGATACCGGATGCCCACGTCGTGCATGGCCTGCAGGGCGTCCGGGTTGGCCAGCCCCGAGATGTTGGGCGTCACCGCGTTGATCGTCGCGTACGGCGTCAGCGGCAGCCCTTTCAGATAGGTGTCGTTTCTCATGAACTCGTTCAGCGCGTCCGCGTAGCTCATGCTCGTGAGATCGGCGTGGTCCCACGTGTGGTTAATCCACGCGAACGTCGGCCCCATCGCGACTGCCTTCGCTGTCAGCGGGTCGCCCGGGTGGCTCTGCGAGCCGTAACCGTTAGCGGCCCACGCGATCCGGAATTCGGCGAACTGTGGGTTGGCGTGCACCCGGGTCTGCCAGTCGGCGAAGGCCTGCAGGTCGGCGTCGGTGATCCGGTACGTGCCGCCCCCATAGATGTCACTGGCCAGGAACAGATCGTCCAGCTGCGGGACGGCGTAGACGTGTCGCTCGCCGATGAACAGACCGCGCGTCGCCCAGCTCACGAGCCCGTACGCCAGCTCGAGGTACGAGTTGAAGTAGGAGGCCTGCGCGAACGTCAGCGCCAGCGCCTCGCGCCCGTCGGCGTAGGTGCGCGTCGCCGCGTAAACGTTGCCGGCGGCGTCGACCAGCAACGGAGTCGTCGATGCGTCGGTGGCCGACGCCGGGTAGACCCAGCCCTGATTGACGACGACCGGGTTGGCGCAGTTGGCGCCGACGAACAAGGTCGTTCCGGCGGCGGTGCAGGTCATCGTGACCGGGGTCTTCGACGGGTCGACCTCGCCGTTGTCGGACAGTCCGTAGGCGGCGGCCGGGGACGTGTACAGCGACACGCGACGCACCCCGAACTGCGCCTCGTAGGTCGTCAGCGTGGTCCATTCGTCGGCTGTGAACGCGCTGCCGCCGGTGGTCGACAGGTTGCCGTTCGACAGGAACACGGCGTCGTACTTGCCGTGGGTCCCGCTGGCCAGCATGTCCGCCGTCAGCGTCGCCCCCGTGCTCGCGTTGAGAACATCGAACGGCGTCCCCAGAAACTGCAGCGTCGACTGGATCGCGCCCAGCCCCGAATCGGTGCCGTCCGCGGTGATGATGAGGACGCGGGCATCGACGACGGCGCCGGCGACCGCGGCCGCCGTGATCCGCGGCGCGGTGTTCACCGCCGTCGCCAGCAGGTGGCGGATCGGGACTGCGGCTGGCTTGGGGGGCGCCTGGCGGACGGTGTTCTTGGCGACCAGCTCCGGTCCGATCGGGCCAGGAGGGCCGCCGCAGCCGGCGCCAACCAGCATCACGGAAGTGGACGCGAACAGGACCGACCGAACCAAACGACCATTAAGCGAATGTCGCATGTATGCCCGCTCCTGATTTCAGCCCGTCGAGAAACGGGTGAGCGTGAGCCGAGCAGAACGCGTGCCAGGAAAACCCGTAATTGTTTCGCGAAGTGCTGCTACCGAACGGTAGCTAAGCGCGTCGCGTCGGTGTCCCCGCGGAAGCGCCCCAGCGTAGGTTCCAGACCGTACCCGATCACTCGTCGCGCGAGCCGGCCAGCCCGTGCTCTTGCAGCTTGGCGTACAGCTGCGGGCGGCCGATTCCGAGAAGACGCGCCGCTGCCGAGCGGTTCCCCTTGGCGCGTTCCAGCGCGCGGGCGATCAGCCGCTTTTCGACTTCGGCGACGGCAACGTTCAGCGTGAGGTCGTCGTCGTCCGCGGCCGTCACGCGCGCCGGCGGCGCCGCACGAAGGGTATCCGGGAGATCCCCGACGTCGATCACCTCGCCACCGCACAGGACGGCCGCGCGTTCGAGGACGTGGAACAGCTCGCGCACGTTGCCCGGCCAGGGATTGGCGAGCAGGCGCTGCATCGCCGCCTCCGAGACGGCGCGCGCCGATCGGCCGCGCAGCGCGTGCGCCACGAGCAGCGGGATGTCGCTGGGCCGCGCGCGCAGCGGCGGCAGCTCGATCTCGATCACCGCCAGCCGGTAGTACAGCTCCTCGCGCAACGCCGCGCCGGGCGCGCCCGGGCGTACCGGACGATTCGTGGCCGCGATGATGCGCGCGTCGGTGGTGAGCGGCGTGTCGCCGCCGACCCGCTCGTACGTCCCCTCTTGCACGACCCGCAATAGCTTGGCCTGCAGCGACGGATCCAGGTCGCCGATCTCGTCGAGGAACAGCGTCCCGCCCGCCGCTGCCTCGAAGCGGCCGCCGCGGCGTGCGGTGGCGCCCGTGAACGCGCCACGCTCGTGCCCGAAGAGCTCGCTCTCGATCAGCGTCGGGGGAAGCGCCGCCAGGTTCAGCGCGACGAACGGCGCGCGGGCGCGCGACGAATAGATGTGGATCGCGCGCGCCACCAGCTCCTTGCCCGTGCCGGTCTCGCCCGTCACCAGCACCGGCGCGCCGGTGCCGGCGGCGCGGCCGATCAGCTTCCAGACCGCGAGCATCGCCGCACTGGTTCCGACCAGATCCTGGCGCACCTCCGGCGGGTCGGACGCGGGCGCGGCCTGCTGCGCCAGCGCCCGCAGGTTCGCGGCGCGCTCCAGCGTCGCGCGCAGCGCGCCGAGGTCGAACGGTTTGGTCAGGTAGTCGAACGCGCCGTCGCGCATGGCGCGGATCGTGCGCTCGCTGTCGCCGTACGCCGTCGCCACGATGACGGGGACGCCGCGCGCGGTGGCGCGCAGCTCGGTCAGGTAGTCGAGCCCGTCGCCGTCGCGTAGTCGGATGTCCAGCAGGACGCAGTCCACCGCCCGACCCGCGACGATCGCGCGCGCCTCCGCGATACCGGCGGCCGGCAGCGGTTCGCCGCCCATCGTGCGGACCACGTCCGCCAGGCCGGCGCGCAGCCCCGGCTCGTCCTCGACGATCAGCACCGCGCCCGTCATGCGCTGCCCGCCGCGGCGTGCCCCGTCACCTCGATGACCGCCGCAGCGGCCCCGTCGGCCGGCAGCGTCAGCTCGAGCCGGGTCGTGGACCCCTCACGCGCGTAGGTCAGGTCGCCGCCGTGGGCGCGCGCGATCGCCTGCGAGATGGCCAACCCCAAGCCGGTGCCGTCCGGCTTGGTCGTGAAGAACGGCTCGAAGATCTCGCCGGCGCGGCCGTCGGGGACACCAGGACCGTGGTCCGCAATCCGGACGTGGATCGTGCCGGCGATCTCCTCGATCGTCGCGTCGACCGCGCCCCCCTCGGGCGACGCCTCGACCCCGTTGCGCAAGACGTTGTCGACGGCGCGGGCCAGCGCGTCGGCGTCACAGACCGCCCGCCCGCGGCCGGCCGCCGTGATCGTCACCCGGCGCAGCGCCGCCCAGGGGGTCAGCGCATCGGCCCGCGCGCGCACCAGGCTGCCCACGTCCACGGAGGTGCGGGTTCCCGTCGCGCGGCCGGCGACGATCAGAAGATCGGCGACCAGCCGGTCCAGGCGGGCGATCTCCGCCGTCGCGTGCTCGACGGCGGCGCGCGCGGACGCCGGCATCGCGACCTCCGGCCCGGCGGCCAGGTCCAGGCGCAGCTTGATCGACGCCAGCGGGTTACGGACCTCGTGCGCGACGCCCGCCACCACGCGCCCCAGCACCGCCAACCGCTCCTGGCGCGCCAGCTCGCGGCTCATGCGCTGCTGGACGTGGCGCGATTCGTCCAGCCGCCGCGCCAGCCGCGCGACGCCCAGGGCGATGTCGTCCAGCTCGCCAATCTGCGAGCGCGGCACCGGCGCGGACAGGTCGTCGCCCAGCGCGGCCAGCGCCGCCTGCAAGGCCGCCACCGCGCGGCGCACGGAGATCAGCGAATAGGCGGCGCTGCCAACCAGCAGCAGCGCCGAGAACCCGAGCGCGACGACCAGCAGCCGCCAGCTCTGCAGCGTCGGGGACGGGCGGACCAGCACGGCGGCCCACCGCAGCGTGTCGCCGCCGGCGGGCGCGATGGCCGCGATCAGCTGCCCGCGGTCGGCGTCCACCATCACTTCGGCCGGCAACGCCCGGGACGTGTCGGCCAGCATTTCTCTGAGCGTGGGGGCCCACGTCGGGGGAACGGCGGCGACGACCGTGGCGGCCGCGCCGGTCCGCGCGACGATTCCCCCCCGCAGCCCGACGACCGCCGAAGGCGACGCGTTGGCGACGGGGCCCAGCGCGGCCAACCGATCGAGCTCCTCGTGAACCGCCTCGCGCGCCCGCTCGACGCGCTGGGCGTGGGTCACCGAGATCGACCGGTAAAGCGCGTCCGCCGACAAGGCGGCGGTCACCAGCCCGACCAGAGCCAGGGTCAAAAGCCGGTGCCGGATCCCGCGCCCCAAACGCACGGGCGGGTCGTCAAGCAAGGACGATACCGCCCATTGCGGCCTGACGCGCCGGCTCCACCATCTTCGGCGGCTGACCAGAGGACCGACAGGTGTACAGAATCGATACAGGTTACTGCCCGGATCCGCCCCCCGCCAGCGACAGCGCCGCCAAGTTGCATCCACCGGCCGGTGGCCCGGATGTTGCGAGGCGCGGTGTCGCGTGACTCGTCTATTTCCCCTGCTCGCCGCGGCGCTGATCGCGATCGTCGTGGGCAGCGCGGTCGCGGGGGGCGAGACACCCCCGCCGCCCACCTCCCTGACGCTCAAGCAGGCCGAAGAAGCCGCGCTGCGGAATCAGCCGACGATGCGGGAAGCACACGGCCTGCTGGAAGCCGCCGAGGGGCGCGTCGAAGAGGCGCGCTCCGGATACCTGCCGCAGGTGTCGGTGAGCGCGACCTACGAACGGACCACCAGCAACTACGCCCCGCGCCCGGGCGTCCTGCCGACCAGCATCTCGAACGGGATGGGCGGCAGCAGCGGAACGCTGACCGCCACGCCGACGCACGTGAGCTGGAACCCTCAGTACAACTACTACCTGGTGGGCGTGACCGGGTCGCAGCTGATCTACGACTTCGGGCAGACCAGCAACCGGTGGCGCGCCGCGGGCGCCAGCCGCGACGCCGCCGGCCAGAACACCCGCACCGCCGTGCTGCAGACGCTGCTGAACGTCCGCCGCGCCTACTTCCTGGCCCGCGCCGAGCGCGACCTGGTGGACGTTGCGGAAGAGACCGTCAAGAACCAGGAGAAGCACGTGGAACAGACCCAGGCGTTCGTCCGCACCGGCATCCAGCCGGACATCAACCTGGCGACCGTGATGACGGCGCTCGCGAACGCCCGCGTCCAGCTGGTCACCGCGCGCAACAACCTGGCGGTGTCCGACGCGCAGCTGGCGCAAGCGATGGGCGTGGGCGTGGGCCAGTCGTTCCTGCTGGCGGACGCCGCGCTGCCCGCCATCGACGGTGAGGACGGCCCCGGCGCGCCGCTGGTGGATCGCGCGCAGCACGCCCGCCCCGAGCTGGCGAACATCGTCGACCAGCGGCGCGCGCAGGAGCTGACGGTGCGGGCCGTGAAGGGCGCGTACGGCCCCAGCCTCTCGGCGATCGGAAACGTCTCGGACAACGGCACGTCGATCGACGGCCTGGTCCCCAACTGGTACGTCGGGCTGGGTCTGACCTGGAACCTGCTGCAGGGCGGCCTGACGACCGGGCAGGTGCGCGAAGCGAACGGCACCCTGGAGAACCTGATCGGCCAGGAACAGGCGCTGCGCCTGCAGATCGAGGTCGACGTCGAACAGGCCCGCCTGGCCGTGCAGGCGGCCAAGGCGACCATCGGCGCCGCGGGCGAGGCGCTGGCCAACTCGCGCAACCAGCTCACGCTGGCCGAGCAGCGCTACGCGCACGGGCTGGGCAGCGCCGTCGAGCTGAGCGACGCGCAGGTGGCCTATACATCGGCCGAGGCGCAGGTCGTGCAGGCGCGCTTCAACCTGGCCAGCGCGCGGGCGCAGCTGCTGACGGCGCTGGGGGACCGATGACGCGCGCGGCGGGCGCGACGCTGCTGGCGGCGCTGCTGGCCGGCGGCTGCGGCAAGGGCGATCAAAGCGCGGCGGCCGCGACCCCGGGCGGCGGCAAGGGTCCGCCCGGCGGCGATCGCGCGGTGCCTGTCCTTTTGGCCGACGCGGCCAATCGGGACGTGCCGCTTTATCTGGAGGGGTTGGGGACGGTCACGGCGTACAAGACCGTCAACGTCCGCACGCAGGTCGACGGCCGCCTGGACCGGGTCGTCTTCCGCGAAGGTCAGGCCGTCAAGAAGGGGGAGGTCCTGGCCGAGGTCGACCCTCGCCCGTTCCAGATCCTGCTTCACCAGGGCGAGGCGGCGCTGACGCGCGACAAGGCGCAGCTGGACGGCGCCAAGCAGAACCTGGAGCGCTATGAGGCGGTCGGCGGGCAACACTTGTTGCCGCAGCAGCAGATCGACGACCAGCGGGCGCTGGTCGCGCAGCTGTCCGGCACGGTCATGAACGACCAGGCGACGATCGAAAACGCCAAGCTGCAGCTGGACTACGCCAAGATCAAATCGCCCATCGACGGCGTCACGGGCGTTCGCCTGGTCGACCCGGGCAACATCGTCCACGCCGCCGACGCGACGGGCATCGTGGTGGTGACCCAGATGCAGCCCATCGCCGTCCTGTTCACGCTGCCTCAAGACGACCTGCCCGACGTCGCCAAGCAGCAGCGCGCGGGAGGACCGCTGCAGGTCGAGGCCCAGAACCGCGACGGTTCGCAGGCGCTGGGGACTGGCCAGCTGGAGCTGATCGACAACCAGATCAACCAGGGCACCGCGACCATGCGCCTCAAGGCCATCTTCCCCAACACGGACGGCGCCCTGTGGCCGAACCAGTTCGTGAAGGCGCGGCTGCGCCTGGCGGTGCGCAAGGGGGCGCTGGTCATCCCGGCGGTCGCCGTCCAGCGTGGGCCGCAAGGGGCGTTCGTCTACGTGGCCAACGGCGACAAGGCGGACGTGAGGCCAGTGACCGTCGACCGCATCGAGGGCGAGGACGCGCTGATCGCCAAGGGGCTGCAGCCCGGCGACAAGGTGGTGCGCGAGGGACAAGCCCAGCTTCGCCCCGGCGCCAAGCTGGCCGTGCGCCCGTGAACATTTCGGAGCCCTTCATCCGGCGCCCCGTCGGCACGTCGCTGCTGATGATCGGCGTGGCGGTGGCGGGCATCGCCGCCTACAACCAGCTGCCGGTCTCCGCCCTGCCGCAGGTCGACTACCCGACCATCGTGGTCTCGACGATCCTGCCGGGCGCCAGCGCGGACACGATGGTCTCGGCGGTGACGACCCCGCTGGAACGGCAGCTGGGGCAGATCCCGTCGGTCGCGCACCTGACGTCGGTCAGCAGCGCGGCCAGCTCGCAGATCACGCTGCAGTTCACGCTGGACCGGGACATCGACTCGGCCGAGCAGGACGTGCAGGCGGCCATCAACGCCGCGTCGAACCTGCTCCCGCGCACGCTGCCGACGCCGCCGACCTACAGCAAGAGCAACCCCGCTGACGTGCCGGTCATCTCGCTGGCGGTCAGCTCGGAGACGTCACCGCTCAGTGTGGTCGACAACTACGCCGACTCGATCCTGGCCCAGAAGCTGGCGCAGGTGTCGGGCGTCGGCCTGGTCACGTTGAACGGCGGGCAGCGGCCGGCCGTTCGCGTGCAGGTCGATCCGGTCGCGCTGGCGGGCCGCGGTCTCAGCCTCGAGGACGTGCGGTCGGTGCTGGCGCTGGCCAACGTGAATCAGCCCAAGGGAAACCTGGACGGCCCGCGCCAGAACTATCTCGTGTCGGCGAACGATCAGCTGCCGTCGGCGTCGGAGTACGGCCCGCTGGTCATCGCCTACCAGAACGGTGCGCCCGTGCGCCTGAGCGACGTGGCCAAGGTGCTGGACGGCGTCGAGAACGCGCAGCTCGCGGGCTGGGCCAACCAGCACCCGGCCGTCATCCTGAACGTGCAGCGCCAGCCAGGCGCGAACCTCATCGAGGTCGCGCAGCGGGTGAAAGAGCTGCTGCCGCGTCTGGAGGCCTCGCTGCCGCAGGCCATCAAGGTCGAGATCTTGTCGGACCGCACCGAGACCGTGCGCGCGTCGGTGCGCGACGTCGAATTCACCCTGCTGCTGACGATGGGGCTGGTCGTCGCGGTCATCTACCTTTTTCTGCGAACCGTGCGGGCGACGATCATCCCCGGCGTAGCGGTGCCGCTGTCGTTGATCGCGACCTTCGGCGTGATGCTGATGCTGGGGTACAGCCTCAACAACCTGACGCTGATGGCGCTGAGGATCTCGACCGGGTTCGTGGTCGATGACGCCATCGTCATGATCGAGAACATCGCCCGCCACATCGAGGAGGGTGACCCGCCGTTCAAGGCGGCGCTGAAGGGGTCCAAGCAGATCGGGTTCACGATCCTGTCGCTGACGGTGTCGCTGGTGGCGGTGCTGATCCCGCTGCTGTTCATGGGCGGCATCATCGGCCGGCTATTTCGTGAGTTCGCCGTCACCCTGAGCACGGCCATCGTGGCGTCGGGCCTGATCTCGCTGACGCTGACGGCGATGATGTGCGGCCACATCCTGCGCCCGGTGCGCAAGGAGGACGAGGGGCGCGTCGCCCGCGCGTCGGAAGCGGCGTTCGACTGGATGGTCAGGGTCTACGACCGCGGCCTGGGGTGGGTGCTGGAGCACCAGGCGCTGACGCTGTTGCTGACGATCGCGACGGTCGCGTTCACGGTCCTGCTGGCGGTCGTCGTTCCGAAAGGGCTGTTCCCGCAGCAGGACACCGGCCTCCTGCTGGGCATCACCGAGGCGCCTGTCGACATTTCATTCTCCGCGATGTCGGACCGGCAGCAGGCGGTCGCCGATGTCATTCGCCAGGACCCCGACATCCTGAACGTCTCGTCGTTCATCGGCGCGGACGGCACCAACCCGACGCTGTCCAGCGGGCGCCTGGCGATCACGCTGAAGAACCGCGACCAGCGCAGCGCCAGCGCGCAGGAGATCATGGCTCGGCTGGCGCCGAAGCTGGCGCAGGTGACGGGCGTGACCACCTACCTGCAGGCTGTGCAGGACCTGCAGATCGCGACGCAGATCAGCCGCACCCAGTACCAGTACACGCTGGAGGACGCCGACCCCGGCGAGCTCGCCACCTGGGCGCCACAGGTGCTGGACCGGTTGCGGCAGATTCCGCAGCTCGCCGACGTGGCCAGCGACCAGCAGAACGGCGCGCTGCAGCTGACCCTGGTCATCGATCGCGACACGGCTTCGCGCATGGGGATCACGGCGCAGGCGATCGACGACACGCTGTACGACGCCTTCGGGCAGCGGCCAGTGTCGACGATCTTCACGCAGCTCAACCTTTATCGGGTCATCCTGGAGGTGTCGCCGCAGTACCAGCAGAACCCGTCCGGGTTGAGCCAGATCCGGCTGCGGTCCACCACCGGCGAGGCCGTCCCGCTGAACGAGTTCGCCCACTTCGAGCGCACGCAGACGGCGGTCTCGATTGGCCACTCGGGTCAGTTCCCGGCGGTCACGCTCTCGTTCAACCTGGCGCCGGACGCCGCGCTGGGCGACGCGGTGCAAGCGGTCACCGACGCGGTGGCGGGCATGAACGTGCCGCCCGGGCTACACGGCGAGTTCCAGGGGGCCGCCGCCGCCTTTCACGACTCGCTGTCGACGGAGCCGCTGCTGATTCTGGCCGCGCTGGTGACCGTCTACATCGTGCTGGGTGTGTTGTACGAAAGCTACATCCACCCGATCACGATCCTGTCGACGTTGCCGTCGGCGGGCGTGGGCGCCTTCCTGGCCCTGATCATTTGCCGCACGGAGTTCTCGGTCATCGGCCTCATCGGGATCGTGCTGCTGATCGGTATCGTCAAGAAGAACGCCATCATGATGATCGACTTCGCGCTGGAGGCCGAGCGCGACGAGGGGAAGTCCCCGCGCGAGGCGATTCACCAGGCCTGCCTGCTGCGCTTCCGGCCCATCATGATGACGACCGTCGCCGCGCTGCTGGGCGGGCTGCCGCTGGCCCTGGGCTCGGGCACCGGCGCCGAGCTGCGCCGGCCGCTGGGCATCACGATCGTCGGCGGGCTGCTGCTGTCGCAGGTGCTGACGCTGTTCACGACGCCCGTCATCTACCTTTACATGGAGCGTCTGGCCGCCCGCTTCCGAAAGCAGACGACCGGGCACGCCGAGCCGCCGGCGTCCGTGGGCGCGCCGCCGGTTCCCGAGACGCCATGAACATCTCGGCGCCGTTCATCCGCCGCCCGATCGCCACGTCGTTGCTGGCGGCGGCGGTGATCCTGGCGGGCCTCATGGCCTACCGGGGGCTGCCGGTCGCGCCGCTGCCGCGCGTCGACTTCCCGACGATCTCGGTCTCGGCGGCGCTGCCGGGCGCCAACCCCGACACGATGGCCTCGTCGGTCGCCACGCCGCTGGAACGGCGGTTTGGCCGCATCGCGGGGCTGACCGAGATGACGTCGATCAACTCCCTGGGATCGACGTCGATCACGATGCAGTTCGACCTGGACCGGGACGTGACGGCCGCCGCCCGTGACGTGCAGGCCGCGATCAACGCCTCGCTGTCGGAGCTTCCCCCCAACCTGCCGAGCCTGCCGAACTACCGCAAGGTCAACCCGGCCGACTCGCCGATCCTGATCCTGTCGCTGACGTCCAAGTCGCTGCCGCTGGCCCAGGTGTTCGACGCCGCCAACAGCGTGCTGGCGCAGAAGATGTCGCAGATCGACGGCGTCGGGCAGGTGTTCGTCGGCGGCGGCCAGCAGCCCGCCGTGCGCGTGCAGATCGACGTCGAGGCGCTGGCCGGCCACGGCCTTTCGCTGGAAGACGTGCGGGCCGCGCTGGCGTCGTCGACGGCCAATCAGCCGAAGGGGACGCTGACCGGCGCTGAGGTGACGTACAACATCGCGGCCACCGATCAGCTACTGGGCGCGGCGGCGTACCGACAGCTCATCGTCGCCACCAAGAACGGCGCCTCGGTCCGGCTGGGCGACGTGGCGCATGTGTTCGACGACGTCGAGAACAACCGGCTGGCCGGCTGGATCGATGGCCAGCGCTGCGTCCTCATGATCATCCGCCGGCAGCCGGGCGCGAACATCCTGTCCACCATCGCGGGCGTCAAGGCCGCCCTGCCCTTCTTGCGGCAGTCGATCTCGCCCGCCATCGACGTGGGCGTGGCGGTCGACCGGGCCACCACCATCCGCGCGTCGGTGCAGGACGTCGAGCGAACGCTGCTGCTGAGCGTGCTGCTGGTGATCGCGGTGGTCTACGTCTTCCTGCGCAGCGCACGCGCGACCGCCATCCCCAGCATCGCCGTGCCCCTGTCGCTGATCGGCACGTTCGGGATCATGTACCTGCTGGGTTACAGCCTGGACAACCTGTCGCTGATGGCGCTGACCATCTCGACGGGCTTCGTCGTCGACGACGCCATCGTCGTGACCGAGAACATCGCCCGCCTCATCGAAGACGGGATGAAGCCGCTGGAGGCCGCGCTGGAGGGTGCGCGTCAGATCGGCTTCACGATCGTGTCGATCACCATCTCGCTGATCGCGGTGTTCATCCCGATCCTGATGATGGGCGGGATCATCGGGCGCCTGTTCCGGGAGTTCGCCGTCACGCTCAGCGTGGCGGTCGCGCTGTCGGCGGTCGTGTCACTGACGGTGACGCCGGCGATGGCGGGCCGACTGCTGCGGCCGGCGCGGGACGAAAAGCCCGGGCGCTTCGGTCGCCTCGCGGAAAGATTCCTCGACGGCATGGTCCGCGGCTACGACCGCGGCGTTCGGTGGGTCCTCCGGCATGCGTTCCTCATGTTGCTGGTCACCATCGGCACCGTGGGATTGACCGTGTTCCTGGCGGTCAAAATCCCCAAGGGGCTCTTCCCGCAGCAGGACACGGGCATGCTCTCGGGGTTCTCGGAGGCGTCGCAGGACATCTCCTCGACGGCGATGCGCACGCAGCAGGAGCGGCTGAACAAGATCGTCCAGCAGGACCCGGACGTCGATCACGTGATCGCGTTCGTGGGCGGGCCCAGCGGCGCGGGCAACACCGGGACGATGTTCATCAGCCTCAAGCCCTACGACAAGCGCAAGAGCACGGCGGACGAGGTCGTCGCCCGCCTGCGCCCGAAGCTGGCCCACATCCCGGGCGTCTCGCTGTTCTTGCAGTCGGTGCAGGACCTGCGGGTCGGCGGTCGCATGTCGCGGACCCAGTACCAGTACGCGCTGGAGGACGCCGACCTGGTCGAGCTGCAGACCTGGAGCCCGCGCGTGCTCGCGAAGCTGAAGTCGCTGCCGCAGCTCAAGGACGTCACCACCGACCAGCAGACGGCGGGCCTGGAGCTGGCCGTTGACATCGATCGCGACACCGCCAGCCGCCTCGGCATCACGTCGCAGGCCATCGACGACACGCTGTACGACGCCTACGGGCAGCGCCAGGTGGCCACGTCGTTCACGGCGCTCAACTACTACCGGGTCATCATGGAGGCGACGCCCGCCCAGCAGGCCAGCCCCGATCAGCTGGTCCACATCTACGTCCGCACACCGGGCGGGCAGCTGGTCCCGCTGCCCAGCATCGCCAAGATCCACCCCACGGCCACACCGTTGTCGGTCACGCACCAGGGGCAGTTCCCAGCCACCACGCTGTCGTTCAACCTGGCGCCGGGCGCCGCGCTGGGCGACGCGGTCAAGGTGATCGACGCGGCCATGCGGCAGATCGGCCTACCGTCCGGTGTCCACGGCAGCTTCCAGGGGACCGCCCAGGCGTTCGGCGCCTCGCTGAGCAGCGAGCCGTGGCTGATCGGGGCGGCGCTGTTCGCCGTCTACGTCGTGCTGGGGATGTTGTACGAGAGCCTCGTCCACCCGATCACGATCTTGTCGACGCTGCCGTCCGCGGCGGTCGGCGCGCTGATCGCGCTGATGCTCCTGCACTTCGACTTCAGCATCATCGCGCTCATCGGGGTCATCCTGCTGCTGGGCATCGTGAAGAAGAACGCCATCATGATGATCGACTTCGCGCTGGAGGCCGAGCGCGGCGAGGGGCTGCCGCCCGAGGAGGCGATCCGCCGCGCTTGCCTGCTGCGCTTCCGCCCGATCCTGATGACGACGCTGGCGGCGCTGTTCGGGGCCGTGCCGCTGGCGATCGGCTTCGGCGCCGGGTCCGAGCTGCGGCGGCCGCTGGGCATCACCATCGTGGGTGGCCTGTGCGTCTCGCAGCTCTTGAACCTCTTTTCGACCCCGGTGATTTACCTGTTTCTGGACCGCCTCCGCCGCGATCGCGCCGCCGAATACCGCACCCAGACCGTCGAAGCGGAGGCGTGAGGTTGTTACTCCTGCGGGCCGCCGTGATGGTGGAAGCGGCCGCGCGCCTCCTGGATGAACGCGTGGGCCTGCTTGCGCTGGTCCTGGCTCAAGACCTGCGCGGTCTGGACCAGCCCCTGCGTGAACAGCTGTGACCGCTTGTCGGCCAGGGTCATGGATTGCTGGCGCAGCTGTTCAATCTGCGCCGCGTTGACGGTGGGCGCGGTGAACGCCGCCGCCATCTGCTGATGCAACGCCATGTGCTGCTGGTGGTTGGCCTTCATCTGCGGACGCAGGTTGTTCCAGATCCCCTCGATCTGGGTGCGCTGGGCGGGCGTGGCGTTCACCTTGTCGAGCAAATGCTCGAGCCGGCGGGCGCCGAACTCCATGTCACCGCCTGGCATCTGGCCGCCGGCCTCCGTCTGGTCGCCCGGGTGAGCGTAGGCGGACGTCGCGGCGACGCCGCCGCCCAGCGTCAGCACGGCCAGCGCAGGGGCCAGAAAGCGCCAGGAACGCAGGACGGACCTGCGGGGTTTGGTCGAGGTGGTGTTGTTCGGGATGTGGGTCTCTTCGGTACGCATCGGGATGTCTCCTTCCTTGCGCCAGGGAGACCCCTGCCTGAAAGAAAAAGTTAGCGGCGCCAGATCTTCCGGCCGGGACGCGCGTCGTAGGTGAGCAGGAGGCCAGCCATGAACCGCCGAAGCCTGTTGACCACCCTGTTCTCGACCACAGCCGTTCTCGCCGCCGCGTCCTGCGCGGCCGCACCGTTGCCGCCCCGGACGACGCTGCGCGACCGGGTCGCCGGGTACGAGATGACCGTCCTCGTGGACGGCGCGCCGGTCCGGACGTTCGAACGCGACGGCGAGACCTACGTGATGGGCACGCTGGGCGCCAGGTACACGCTGCGCGTGGCGAACCACTCGGCTCGGCGGGTCGAAGCCGTCGTGTCGGTCGACGGTCGCGACGCCATCAACGGCCGCCCCGGCGATTTCCGCACGAACCGCGGGTACCTGATTCCCGCCTGGGGCTCGGTCGACATCGACGGCTGGCGCATCTCGCAGTCCGAGGCCGCGGCGTTCCGCTTCTCGTCCGTGCCGCATTCGTACGCCGCGCAGACGGGCAGCGCGCGCGAGGTCGGCGTCATCGGGGTGGCGGTGTTCCCCGAACGCTATGTGCCGCCCGTTTACGTACCGCAGCCGGTTCCGTACGCCGCCCCGCACGCGCGCCGCGAGCGCGAAGACTTCGATCGTCAGGGCGCGGCTCCCTCGGCGTCGGGTGGGGCGCCCCGTTCTGCCCCGGCGGCCGCGCCGTCGGCGAAGGCGGAGGAGGCAGATAGCGCGGGCATACTGGAGGGCGCGCCGGGGCGGTCGTTCCACAAGTCCCGCCCGGGCCTTGGCACCGAGTACGGCGAGGCGGTCAGCTCCCCCATCACGGAGGTGGAGTTCGTGCGCGCCAGCGCGGCCCGGCCGTCGGCGCTGCTGGGCGTCCGCTACAACGATCGGGACGGGCTGCTGGCAATGGGGATCCAGGTCGACGGCGACACGTGCGCCTCCGACGCCGACCTGCGGCTGTCCGCGGAGCCCTTCCCGGCCGCTGACCGGCGGTACGCGCCGCCGCCCGCCGGCTGGCGGCACGCTTGCGGCTGGCGCTAGAGGCGGCGAGGATGCCGTCCTGGTGGACGGCCCCCGCGACGACGAACAGCTCCTGGCGGCGTATCGCGCCGGGGACGTCGCGGCCTTCGAGGCGCTGCTGGCGCGGTACGAAAAGCCGATCTGGTCCTACCTCCGCCGCTTCGTCCGCCACGACGAGGCGGCGGAGGATTTGCTGCAGGAGGTGTTCTTGCGGGTGGTCCGGGACGCGCAGGACGCCGCCGCGCCCGGGTGGAAGGGACAGGCCAAGTTCTCGACCTGGCTCTTCACGATCGCTCGCAACCTGTGCGTCGACCGTTCGCGCCGCGAGGCGATCCGGCGGGCAGCCTCCCTGGACGCGGCGACGGATGAGGGGGACGCGCCGGTGTCGCTGCACGACCGGATCCCGGCGCCCGAGCGCCCCGCCGACGCGGTGCTGGCCGGGCGGCAAGCGGCAGCTCGGATCGACCGGGCGATCGCGGCGCTGCCCGACGACCAGCGCGAGGTGTTCCTGATGCGCGAGGTGACGGAGCTTCCGTTCGCCGAGATTGCCGTCGTGGTCGGCGCGTCCGAGCCGACGGTGAAGAGCCGGATGCGCTATGCGCTGGAGAAGCTGCGCGCTGCGCTGGCCGATTTGGCCGGCGCCGGCGGCGCCGGCACGCCAGAATCGAAGGGGGCTGGTTAGATGGCCGCGGATTGCGAACAGACACGCGCCCGGATGCTTGAGCTCATCTACGGCGAGCTGCCGCCGGCGGCGCGCGCCGAGGTCGACGCGCACGTGGCCGGGTGCGCGGCGTGCCGGGCGGAGCTGGCGGCCCTGCAATCGACGCGCGCGCTGGCGCGGCGGTCGCTGGCGGCCGACGAACCGCCGGCACGTGCCCGCGCCGCGATCCTTCGGGCGGCCACCGCAGCGCTGCCGGCCGCGCCGCGTCCGGCTGCGCCCGCATCGAAGCCGTCCGCCTGGGCGTGGCTGCGCGGCAAGTGGACGCTCCCGACCTTTGCGACCGTCGGGGCGGTGGCGGTGTTCCTGCTCGCCAGCCGGATCTTCCTCGAGCCGGAAAAGACCTACCAGCGGGGTCGTGAGGGGCTGGTCCCGCCGGAACCGGCGGCGCAGCCCGTCGTGCCGAAGGCGGAACCGGCCGAGCCGGCGGGCGCGGGTCCGGCGGGCTTCGCGCCGGAGCCCAGTTTCGCGGTCAAGCCCGCGGCGGCGCCCGCACGCAGGCGGCACGCCGCACCCGCGGCGCGAGCCGACCAGCCTCAGAGCGAAGGGGAGCAAGCCGCGCCACAGTTCGCGCCCCCGCCCCCGGCAGCGCCAGCGCCGCCTGCCGCGGCAGGCGGCGATCTCCTCGAGCGGCGCTTCGATCAGGACCGCACTCCCGCGTTCGGAATGACCGAGGACCGGCAGGGCTCAGCCGGAGCGGCGACGCCGCCCGCCGCTGCCAGTAGCGCCAAGGCGCATGCGGCTCCGCGAGCGATGAAGAAGGCAGAAGCGCCCGCCGTGGAGCAGTTCGAGGCGCCGGCTGCCGCCGCCTCGACGGCGCCACGTGCGGCCGGCGGACGCGAGTCGCCCGTCGCGCGGGCCGACCGTCTCTTCACACAGGCGCGGTGGGCGGAGGCCGCGATCGCCTACCGCGAGCTGCTCCGCGACGATCCGCGAAACCCCGAGGTCCCCCGCTGGCGCCAGCGGCTGGCCGCGTGTGAAGCGGCGGCGCGCTCTCCGTCAGAATGAAACGCCAGGCTAGCTGCTCATTCGGGTGAACAACCAGAAGAGCGAGCCCGATAGCAGGATCGAGACGGGCAGCGTGAGGGCCCAGGCCATCAGCAGATTGCGAACGGTTCCCCACTGCAGGCCCGTCTTGTTGGCCGCCATCGTCCCCGCCACGCCGGATGACAAGACGTGCGTCGTGCTCACGGGCAGCCCGAACGCGTCAGCAGCGCCGATGGTCGCCATGGCGGTGATCTCGGCGGCCGCTCCCTGCGCGTAGGTCAGGTGGTCCTTGCCGATCTTCTCACCGACGGTGATGACGATGCGCTTCCACCCGATCATCGTGCCCAGGCCCAGCGCGATGGCGACCGCCACCTTGACCCAGCTGGGGATGAACTTGGTGGCCTTGTCGAGATGGCGGCGATAGTTCTTCAGCACGTCCGCGTCCGCGGGGCCGATGGCCGGCTGGTGCGACTTGTCCATCACGCGCAGAGCCTCGCCCACCAGGTAGAGGTCGTTGCGGAAATTGCGCGTTTGCGGGGCCGGGACGTGTTTCAGCTCCTTGTAGATGGCCATGTCATGTCCGATGCCGCCGACCAATTTCTCCAGCCCGGCGACGGTGTCCGGCTGAAGCTGCTTGGTGCGTACGAACGTCGTGACCTGCTCCCGTCCGTCGCCGGCGACGGAGCCTCCCGCTGCGTAATGCGCCAGCGTGCCCGCCGTCTGTGTCGACACCGCGATGAAGTCCTGCGATTCGCGCGCGGAAACCGCGTGGTTCAGCGCATACGCAGTAGGCACCGTGCCGATCAGGATCAGCATGATGAGGCCCATGCCTTTCTGTCCGTCGTTCGAGCCGTGCGCGAAGCTGACCCCGGTGCAGGTCAACAGCAGAAGGCAGCGGATCCAGAACGGCGGTGGCGCGGTGCCGACCGGCGCCTCGTAAAGCGCCCTGTTCTTGACCACCGCGCGCAACGAGAGCAGCAGCAGCGACGCGACCGTGAAGCCCACCAGCGGCGAGATCAGCAGCGACTTGCCGATGTTGGCCGCCTGGTGCCAGTCGACGCCGCTGGTCGCGGTGCCGGAGGCGGACTTCATGAGCTGATTGGACAGGCCGACGCCGATGACGGAGCCAATCAGCGTGTGCGAGCTGGACGACGGCAACCCGAAATACCAGGTCCCCAGGTTCCAGATGATGGCCGCCGTCAGCAACGCGAACACCATCGCGAACCCGGCGGAGCTCCCGACCTGCAGGATCAGCTCGACGGGCAAGAGCGAAATGATCCCGAACGCCACCGTCCCCGTCGAGACCAGCACGCCGATGAAGTTCCAGATGCCCGACCAGACCACCGCGATTTGCGGCGTCAGCGTATGCGTGTAGATGACCGTCGCCACGGCATTCGCCGTGTCGTGGAACCCGTTGACGAATTCGAACCCCAGCGCGACGAGCAGCGCGATCCCCAGCAGGATGAACGGCAGCGCGGACGTGGGGTGAATCTCCGCGAGGTCCCCGACCAGCTGCGCCCCCGCAAAGCCGATTCCGACCACCAGCGCGATCGAGAACACCGCCATGCCGATCCGCCCCGGTCCCGCCGCCAGCTTCTGCGCCAGGTGTGGATTCGTGGACTGCCCGCCTTCGATGGTGACGCCGGTCGTCGACATGGGCGCGACCATAGCCGCCGGCCGCGGCGGGTCAGGTGACGATTGGGCAACGAGCCGTCAACGCCCGGGCATATTGGCGCTCAGCAGGCGAGCCGCGGCGGTGCCCAGGTCGGGCAGGACGGCGTCCGCGGCGCTGAAATCGCTGCCGTGGGTCAGGCCGGACGGAACGACCCAGCACGACAGGCCGGCTGCCTTGGCGGCGCGCAGCCCGCGCTCGGAGTCTTCGATGACCAGGCATTGCGCCCCCGCCAACCCGAGGCGGCTCACGGCCAGCAGGTAGGGGTCGGGATCGGGCTTGGCGCGAACGGTGTCGGCGCGGGTGAGCACCAGCTCGAAGAACGGCAGCAGGCCCGTGCGCGCGTGCGTGCGCGCAAACGGCTCCGGCTCGGCGCTGGTGACGATCGCCAGGCGGTACCGATCGGACAGCCGCCGAACCAGCTCGAACACGCCCGGAATCAAGATGTCCTCGTGCGCGACGAGCTCGTTGTAGCGGCGGTTGCGCGCCGCCCGCAGCGCCACGATCTGGTCGGGCGAAAGCCCGCGCGCGGCGGCCAGGTGAAACGCTCCGACCCCCTGGCGCAAGTAGAGCTCGACGTAGGTCGCCTCGTCCAGATCGACCCCGGCGGTCGCCAGCACGTCGCGGTTGGCGCGGTAGTAGAGGCTCTCGGTGTCGACGAGGACGCCGTCGTTGTCGAACAGGATCGCGTCGAACATCAGGGGCCCGGCGGCGCGGCCGGCAACGGCTCGATGTCGTGGAACCGGCGCAGGTCCAGCAGCATGTGGCCGTCAGGCGTCTCCGACAGCACGTCGGCCAGCTTGTATCCCCACTTCAGGTCCTTGGCGAAGTACCGGTACTTGCCGTGGACCGTTTGCATGGTGATGTCGTCGAGACCGACGACCAGCACTTGCAGCTCGACCTCCTTGGCGGCCAGCGATTCGGAGGTTTCGCCGTGCAAGGGGCTGCTGCTGTCGATGACGTGTAGCGCGTTCCAGGATCGCGTCAGGCTCATCGCGCGCTGGCGCGTCAGCGGCAGGTCCAGCATCCGGTAGAAGGTCTCCCCCTCCAGCGTGCGTTCGGTGCGGATCATGACGACCCGCAGCTGCGCGTCGACGATCAGGTTGCCGCGCAGGTTGCCCAGCCGGAACATCAGGGTCGGCATCCCGTTCAGCGTCGTGATCACCACGTTCCGCGAGAACACCAACCGCGCCGTCGAACGCGAGAACTTCGCAAAGACCAGGCCCGTCGCCAGCGCCGTCAGCGTCAGGCCGGTGATCGACTCCAGCACCATGACGATGTTCGCCGCCGGCGATTCAGGGAACATCGCGCCGTAGCCGATGGTCCCCATCGTCTCGACGCTGAAGAAGAACGCGTCCCGGAACGACCCGGGCTCGGCGTGCGCAACGCCGCCCACGATGACGTACACCGCCGCGAACAGGGCGTTCGCGCCCAGGAAAACGGCGCTGATGGCGGCGATGGTCACCCGCCACGGGCGGCGCAGCAGCGAGTGATAGAAGTCGCGCAGCGGGGACGGACGGACGCCGACGACGCGGATCTCATAATCCGCGCCGGGCTCGCGGATCGTGAGCGGCGTGCCCTTGAAGCCCGAGTGCATCCTCAAAAAGTGATGGCGTTGACCAGCGAGGCGACGCCCACCTTCGACGAGATGTCGAGCACCACGGCGCGCGCGCCCGCGCCCAGGTCGCGGCGCGCGGCGTCCAGCGTCGCCGTCAAAGGATCGCTGCCGGCGGCGACGGTCAGGTCGATCGCGCGCACGCCCCACGTCAGATGCAACCGGCGGGTCGTCGAGGGGACGCGGCTGTAGGCCAGGATCGGGCGGCGCGGGCGGAAGGCGGCCAGCCGCGCCGCGCTTTCGCCGGTGCGGGTCGGCACCACGATCGCGGCGGCGTCCAGATCGTCGGCCAGCTCCGCCGCCGCGTGTGCCAGCGCGTTCGACGCCTCGGCGCGCGTCGGCCCGTCGTGCGCCGGCAGCAGCGGCTCGGTCTCGACCAGCAGGCGAATCATCATGTTGACCGCGCCCGCCGGGTCGTGACCGACCGCGGTCTCCTCGGACAGCATCACGGCGTCGGTACCGTCCAGCACGGCGTTGGCCACGTCGGTGACCTCCGCGCGGGTCGGCAGCGGGTTCGACACCATCGACATCAGCATCTGCGTCGCCGTGATGACCGGCCGTCCCTCGCGGTTCGCGGCCCGGATGATCCGCTTCTGGGTGGCCGGCACACGCTCGATGGGGATCTCGACGCCCAGATCGCCGCGCGCGACCATGATCGCGTCGGCGGCGTGCACGATGGCGTCCAGCCGCTCCAGCGCTTGCTGCTTCTCGATCTTCGCCACCACCGGCAGGTCGGTCAGCGCGCGCGCGTCGGCGATGTCCCGTTCGTGACGGACATACGACAGCGCGATGAAGTCGGGCTGCAGGACGCCGATGTCAGCCAGATCCTGGCGATCCTTGTCGGTCAGCGCCGGCAGCGACGACGTGTCCAGCGGCAGGTTGATGCCCTTGCGCGGACGGACGGTCCCCCCGACGCGCACGCGGCAGACCAGACGATCCGTGGCGACCTCGGTGGCGACCAGGTCGATGGTTCCGTCCGCGATGAAGACCGGGTCGCCGGCCCGGACGCGGTCGTAAAGCGAGGGATCGCCGACCGGAACGCCGCCGGCGCCCAGCACCAGCGTCTCGCCCTCGATCACCTTCACGTCTTCGGCGAAGTCGCCGAGCCGCAGCTTGGGGCCGGCCAGGTCGGCCAGCACGGCGATGTCGGGCCGGTGGGCGCGCGCCCGGCGGACCCGTTCGGCCTGGGCGCGCGGCGCGGCGTGGGACAGGTTGACCCGCAAGAGGTCGACGCCCGAGTCCAGCAGTCGCTCGAGCGCGCCTGGTGCATCCTGCGCGGGACCGACGGTGGCGATGATCTTCGTGCGGCTCTGAGACAAGGCCCTACTCTACCGTCAACGCCGCGCGAAACGCGACCACGAAGCGGCTCAACTTGCTCCACCGGGAGCAGCACCTAGGTTGAAGGTATGCAAAGCCGAAACGTCGCGCGGTGGTGGGGACTCCGGGCGGCGGCCGGCGCGGCGCTGCTGTGCGGGGTGATGGTGGGTCCGGCGCGCGCCCAGACGGCGACGGCGCCCGGCAACTCGTCCGCGAATCCGGGGACGACGCCACCGGGGGCTGGGCCGGGCTCGCGGTTGGATTTACCCGCCGAAACGCCGGGTTCAACGGCCGACAGCGCCGCCAGCTCTTTGTCCACACCGGCGCAGACGGGCAGCCCGGAGCCGCACCCCGTCAACACCAGCGGCCCGGTCGTGCGGTCCATCTTCGACCAGACGGACGTCTCGGATGAACACCCCGTCGGCGAGCCCGCGGACGTCTCCTCCAGCTTCGATCGTCAAGATTCGGTCAACGACCACCCGGTGCCGTAGCGGTCAGTGCTCCCAGGTCTTCGCGGCCGCGAGGAGCGCCGGGAGATCGTGGTGCCGCAGCTCGCCGATCCGGTCCAGCGTGATGTCGGGCTTGGGGTAGGTGGCCACGTCGGCGGCGAACGCGTAGTGCCCCTGCTTGGCGAACACCGTCGTCAGCCGGGGCCCCCAGGCGTTCTTCACGGCGGTCAGGATGCGGATCTTGTCGTCGACCAGGACGTAATGATCGGCGGGGAACCGGCGCTCGACGTCGTCCAGCTCGTGTTCCTTGTGCACGTAGATGAGGACCCGCTTTTCGACGGCATCGAACAGCCCGGCGCGCTCGATCTTGCGCGGCTGAAACACGACGTCGCCGTCCGACAGAATCACGGTCTGGCCCATCGACGCCGCGTGATCCAGCGCGTCCAGCGATTCAGGGAACAGCCGATTGGCGAACGGGTAGTTGATGAGGAAGGACGACAGCGCCAGCAGGTGCGGGTCCCGCGGGTACGTGAGGCGGTACGCCTGCAGCGCGCCCAGGTAGTCCGAATATCCGAGCTGCGTCCGCATGTGCTCGAAGATCTCGAAATAGTGCGCCGCCCGATCAGGGCCGACCTCGCTGTTCAGGAATCGCTTCAGATCGGCCGTCACCCGATCGTTGTCGAGCAGCGTGTTGTCGACGTCGAACAGGAAGACGGTTCGCGCCACCTCAGGTCTCCGATCGGCGAAGCGTCTCGATGCGCCCGTCGGGGTAGCCGACCAGCACTTCGGTGGCGGTCCCCAGGAACAGGCCCGTGTCGACCACGCCGGCGATGCGGCGGACGGCGGCGTCCATCTGGCGCGCAGCCTCCCCGTCGGCCAGCGGCGCCGCCACGTCACAGTCGAAGATCAAGTTGCCGTTGTCTGACACGATCGGGAGCCCTGTTGCCCGGTCCGGCCGCACGACCGGCCGCAAACCCAGCGCCTTCAGCTTGCGCATCGCCAGCCCCTTGGCCAGGGGGATGACCTCGACGGGAAACCCGCCGTCGTTACGGCCGCACAGCACGGGGACCAGCTTGCTGGGGTCGACGATGATCACCTGCCGGCGCGAGGCCGCCGTGACGATCCGTTCCCTTACGAAGGCGTTCCCGCGCCCCTTGACCAGATCCAGGTTGGGCGTGACCTCGTCGGCCCCGTCGACGATGACGGCCAGCGGCATGTCCTCGTCGATCTCCACCAGCTCGATGCCCAGCGACCGGGCGAGCTGCGCGGACGCCTCCGACGTGGGAACCGCCGTGATGCGCAGGCCGCGCCGGAGCCGCCCCCCCAGCGCCGTGATGAACGCCGACGCCGCGCGCCCGGAGCCGAGGCCCACGCAGGAGCCGTCGCGAACTTCTTCGGCCGCCCGCTCGGCGGCCGCCAGGATCCCCGGCGCGGTGGGGCTGCCGGTTGTCGATGTCTTGTTCATCACGTCGGCGGAACGTGCCAGCCCCCGACGTCCGCCGTCAAGCGGGCCGCGTCCGGCGGCCCCCAGGTGCCCGGCTCGTAGTCGTGCACCGCGGTCGGCGCCTTCAAGATCGGGTCGACGATGGCCCAGGCGGCCTCGACCCCGTCCTGCCGCGAAAACAGCGTCGCGTCCCCTTCCATGGCGTCGCCCAGCAGCCGCTCGTAGGCGTCCATCTCCTCGGCGTCGGTCTGGTGCATCACCTTGAGCTCGGTGGGCTCGGAGATCATGTTCTCGCCGCTCTTCTTGATGCGGGCGCCCAGCGCAATGATCACGTCCGGGCTGAGGCGGAACCGCAGGTGGTTCGTCTCCTCGGGCCCGAGCCGCCGCAGCGGCGGGCGCTTCAGGGTGACCAGCACCTCGGTCGTCGACATCGGCATCCGCTTGCCGGCGCGGATGAAGAACGGCACCCCGTCCCAGCGCCACGAATCGACGTGCAGCCGCACCGCCGCGTAGGTCTCGACCGTCGAGTCGGACGCGACCCCCGCCTCGTCGCGGTAGCCCTTGAATTGCCCGCGCACGAGGTCCTCGGGCATCAGCGGGCGGATGGCGCGGAACACCTTGACCTGCTCGTCCCGGATCGACTCGGCGTAGGTCCCGACGGGCGGCTCCATCGCCAGCAGGCCGACGACCTGCAGCAGATGGTTCTGGATCACGTCGCGGATCGCGCCGGCCTCTTCGTAGAACTTGCCGCGCCCCTCGACGCCGAAGCTCTCGGCCATCGTGATCTGCACGCTCTCGACGAAGTGCTGGTTCCAGATCGGTTCCAGAAAAGTGTTGGCGAACCGGAAGACCATCAGGTTCTGGACCGACTCCTTGCCCAGGTAGTGGTCGATCCGAAAGATCGCGTTCTCGTCGAAGACGGCGTGCAGCGTCCGATTCAGCTCGCGCGCGGATTCCAGATCGCGCCCGAACGGCTTCTCGACGACCAGGCGCGCGCCGTCCGAGCAGCGCGACTTCCCCAGCCCGTCGACCACGATCCCGAACAGGCTGGGCGGAATGGCCAGGTAGTGCGTCGGCCGGCAAGAGTTCCCCAGCTCGCGCTTGATGGTCTCGTAGGTCTTCAGGTCCGTGTAGTCCCCGCGGACGTAGCGAAGCCGCTCGAGCAGCTTGCCCAGGATGGCTTCGTCCAGCTTCTTGGGCCCGTGCTGCTTCAGGCTGTCGCGGGCGCGATCCTTGAACTGCTCCGGCGACAGCGCCGTGTTGGCAACGCCGATGACCGGCATGTCCAGGTGCCCCCGGCGGGTCATCGCGTAGAGCGCGGGGAAGATCTTCTTGTAGGCGAGGTCCCCGCTGGCCCCGAAGAATACGAACGCGTCGGACCGTGGTGCGGTCATGTGTGGGGCCAATATAGCCCCTCACCCCGTGCCGGTCAGGCGGCGTTCGTCAGGAAACGATGCCCAGCGTGTGTCCGAGGCGCGCCTGCTTGGTCCGCAGGTAGCCCAGGTTCTCGCGATTCGGCGTGACCAGCAGGGGGACACGCTCGACGATCCGCAAGTCATACCCTTCCAGCTCGACGAACTTCGCGGGGTTGTTGCTCATGAGGCGGATGGTCGTGACGCCGAGGTCGGACAGGATCTGCGCGCCGACGTCGTAGCTGCGCGCATCCACCGGCAAGCCGAGATCCAGATTCGCGTCGACGGTGTCGCGCCCCTGGTCCTGCAGCTTGTAGGCGTGCAGCTTGCTGGTCAGCCCCACGCCGCGCCCCTCCGCTGCCACCCTGGCCAGCGCGGCGTCAAGCTGGCCGCCGCAATCGCAGCGCAGCGACCCGAAGATGTCGCCCGTCAAGCATTCGGAGTGAACGCGCACGAGGACGCCCTCGCGATCCCGCACGTCCCCCATCACAAGCGCCAGGTGCTCCGTGCCGTGCCGGTCGCGGTAGACGTGAGCGGCGAATTGACCGTGCGGCGTCGGCAGCCGCGCTTCGGCCACCGCCTCGACCAGCGGCTCGGTTCGGCGGCGATACGCGACCAGGTCGGCGATGCTGACCAGGTGGACGCCGTGGCGCTTCGCGAACGCGGCCAGCTCCTGCCCACGCGCCATCGAGCCGTCGTCGTTGACCACCTCGCACAGGACTCCACACGGCGCCAGCCCCGCCAGCCGCGCCAGATCCACCGCCGCCTCCGTGTGCCCGCGCCGCTCCAGCACCCCCCCGTCGCGGGCGCGCAGCGGGAAGATGTGCCCCGGCCGAACGAAGTCCGCGGCCGATGCGCTCCGATTCGCCAGCGCCCGCAACGTTGCCGCGCGATCCGCCGCCGAGATGCCGGTGCTGGTCCCCTCGCGAACGTCGACGGTCACGGTGAACGCGGTTCGATGCGGATCAGTGTTCTCGGCCACCATCAGCGGCAGCTGCAGTTGGTCCAGCCGGCGGGCTGTCAGCGCGGCGCACACGACGCCGCTCGTGTGCCGGATCAAAAAGGCGAGCTTCTCTGCCGTGACCTTCTCGGCAGCCAGGATCAGATCGCCCTCGTTCTCTCGCGCCGCGTCGTCGACGACGACCACCATCTCGCCGCGGCCAATCGCCGCGATCGCGTCCTCGATACGTGACAGGCTCATCGTCGTTCTCCCAGAAACAAAGCACGTGCCGTGCCGCTCCGGTGGCCGCGGATCGGGCGGCCTTCCTGCACGCGAGCTCGAACGATGCTGCCCCAGCAACACCCCTGCGCGGGGGGTGCTGCTCCAGCAACACCGGCTGACCCGGGGGCTACGCGGCGTTACGCGCCCAGGAACAGCGGGCGGATGTGGCGGTCGAACAGGTTTTCCGTCACGCAGCGCCCGGCGACCTCGCTGGCGGCTTCCAGGGCGCGGGTCCACTCGTCGCCCATCTCGGCGGCGACGCGGAAGGCGACGTGCACGAACTGCCGCAGGTTCACGTCGTATTGCGGATGGGACTGGTCGTGGCGCAGGCGGCCCACCAGCTCGTCGGCCGACCAGCCGTCGACCGTCGCGGCGGACGGCAATTTGGCCCGGTCGATCTCGACGACGGTCGCATAGGGCTTCACCAGCTCGTCGAACCGGGGAAGCGCCAGGTGATAGACACGCTTGGCGACCGACAGCCCGGGCGGGCCTGACAGCGCGACGCCGATGACCTCTTCCAGCCAGGTCGTGCCGGCCGTCTTGAGATGCAGCCCGGCTCCGTGCTTCTGCAGCGCCCGGTGGATCACCGGGTAGAGGGACAGCTTGTCGCTGCCGGTGTGGACGCTGATCTTCAGCGACGGCGGCAGGCCAAAGACCGAGACGGCGTGCTTGACGACCGACAGGTCGGCGTCCAGCTCACGCGAGAAGGCTGCCACGTCGCCGACGTAGTCGATCCCTTTCAGGAACTTGCCCGAGAACTTGGGCGCGATGGTCTGGACCGGAATCTTCTCGCGGGCCAGCGCCCCCAGGATGAAGAACAGCTCGAACGGAAGCTGCGGCTCCGTTGCCTCGTCCGTCGAGACCTCGGGGATGAAGTTGCCCTCCCCCTTGGCGGACACGACGTGGCGATAGGTCTTGCCGGCCTCGGTCACGGCGCGCAGGTAGCTGCGGCCGATCTTCTCGAGGACGCGGTCGGTCACCTCGAACGCGGCGTCGATCCCGGGGATCCGCAGCGTTCCCCGGAATGACGCCATGTCGCGCACGAACGCGGCCAGCGCCGCGTCGTCCGGCGCCTCGCCGATGAAGTCGGCCACGTCCAGCGTGTAAAAGTCGCTGGCGGCCAGGAAGCCGTCGACCGTCTTGAGGCCGATGTGGTCGGCGTCGACGTGGTACGCGTGCTGCCAGCCGCCGCGCCGGACCGCTTCATCGGCCTCGGCGCGGACGTCGGCGGGCTTGGTGCCGATCAGCGAGTGCTCGCGGAAGGACTTGTTCCAGACCGGGACGACCACGACACCGGCGCGCTCGGCGAGTTGAACCGCCCGCAGTTGCGCCAGCCCTTCACGGCCGAACCGGTCTCCGATCCCCAGCGAGTACTTCTGGATCTGCATCAAGCCTCTTTTCAGACGATGTACGCGGACGACGCCGTGTCGCCGCCCCGGCCCGTCCAGTTGGTGTGGAAGAACTGCCCGCGCGGCTGGTCCAGCCGCTCGTACTGGTGGGCGCCGAAGTAGTCGCGCTGCGCCTGCAGCAGGTTGGCCGGCAGCCGCCCCGCGCGGAACCCGTCATAGAAGCTGAGCGCCGTCGCGTGCGCCGGGATCCAGATCCCGTTCAGCGCGGCCTGCGCCACCACGCGCCGCCAGCTCTCTTGCGCGCCGTCGATGAGGTCGCGGAAATACGGCGCCAGCAGCAGGTTCGACAGCTTGGGGTCCTTGTCGTACGCCTCTTTGATCTTGCCCAGGAACTTCGAGCGGATGATGCAGCCGCCCCGCCACATGAGCGCGATGCCGCCGTACGAGAGATCCCACTTCCACTCCTGCGCGGCCGCCTGCAGCAGCTGGTAGCCCTGCGCGTACGAGACGACCTTCGACGCGTAGAGCGCCTTGCCGAGGTCGGCGATGAACGCCTTCTTGTCGCCGTTGAACTGCGGCTTGGGCCCACGCAGCAGCTTGGACGCCGCCACGCGCTCCTCCTTCAGCGCCGAAAGACAACGCGCGAAGACCGCCTCGCTGATCAGCGTCAGCGGGATGCCCAGGTCCAGCGAGGTGACGCTGGTCCACTTGCCGGTGCCCTTCTGCCCGGCCGAGTCGAGGATCTTGTCGACCAGCGGCGTGCCGTCCTTGTCCTTGAAGGCCAGGATGTCGCGCGTGATCTCGATGAGGTAGCTGTCCAGCTCGCCCTTGTTCCAATCGGCGAAGACCTGGTGCATGTCGTCGGCCGACATGCCCAGCAGGTCCTTCATCATCTGGTACGACTCGCAGATCAGCTGCATATCGCCGTACTCGATGCCGTTGTGGACCATCTTGACGAAGTGACCGGCGCCGTCGGAGCCGACCCAGTCGCAGCAGGGCGTCCCGTCCTCGACCTTGGCGGCGATGCCCTGAAAGATGGGCTTCACGTGCGGCCACGCGGCCGCCGAGCCGCCCGGCATGATCGACGGCCCCTTCAGCGCCCCCTCTTCACCGCCCGAGACGCCGGTCCCGATGTACAGGAACCCCTTCGCCTCCAGGTCCTTCGTGCGGCGGATGGTGTCCGGGAAGTGCGAGTTGCCGCCGTCGATCAGGATGTCCCCCTTCGACAGGAAGGGCGTCAGCTCCTCGATCAGCTCGTCGACCGGCTTGCCGGCCTTGACCATCAGCATGATCTTGCGCGGCGACTTCAGCGACCCGACGAATTCTTGAAGCGTGTGGGCCCCGACGATCTTCTTCCCCTTGGCGCGCCCGGCCACGAACCTGTCCACCTTTTCGACGGTGCGGTTGAAAACCGCGACCGTGTAGCCGTGGCTCTCCATGTTGAGGATGAGGTTCTCCCCCATGACCGCCAACCCGACGAGCCCGATGTCCGCCTTTTCCATTTCGATCGTCTTCCTTTTGGTGTCGCGAGCGCGAGGAATGGCTCAGCGCTGGATTCGCGCGGAGCCGCCCCTGGCGAAGGCCCGCACCTCGGCCAGGGTGGCCATGGTCGTATCGCCTGGGAAGGTCGTGAGCAAGGCTCCATGTGCCCACCCCAGTTTTACGGCCTCGTCGGAGGGGGTCCCGGACAGCAAACCGTAGATGAATCCAGCCGCGAAGCCGTCCCCGCCCCCCACGCGGTCCACGACGTCCAGCTCCGCTGTGGGGGCCTGGTGGGTCTGCCCGTCGACCCAGGCCACGGCACTCCAGCTGTGGCGATTGGTGGAATGCACCTCGCGCAGCGTCGTGGCGACGGCGGTGACGTGGGGGTACTTGGCGACGACCTTGTCGATGAGACCCAGGAAGGCGCCTGGATCCAGCTTGGACTTGGCGGCCACCTCGGGCCCCGGGAATCCCAGCCCCTTTTGTAGGTCTTCCTCGTTACCGATGAGGACGTCGACGTTGGCGACGATCTGCTCGACGACCTCGACGGCCACCTTCTGACCGCCCCACAGGTTCCAGAGCTTCTCGCGAAAGTTGAGGTCGAAGCTGGTGATCGCGCCGGCAGCCTTGGCGGCCTGCATGGCCTCGATGATCAGGGCGCCTGTGGTCTTCGACAGGGCCGCGAAGATGCCGCCGCTGTGGAACCAGCGGACACCGGCGCCGAAGATCGTCTTCCAGTCGAAGTCGCCCGGCGCCAGCTGCGCGGCCGCCTCGTTGGCGCGGTTGTAGAAGACGACCGGGGGGCGCACGCCGGCGCCGCGGTCGCTGTAGACGGCGGCCATGTTGGGGCCGTTCACGCCGTTGTGCTCGAACCGCTTGAAGAACGGCTGCACCCCCATCTGCCGCACG
>JBJMQQ010000115.1:0-13407 GCA_045802645.1 Polyangia bacterium | reverse complement strand
TCCTGGCCCACGCCGAGGCCATCGAGGCACGCGTCCTCGAGGCCGAGAACCTCGTCGCCGGGAAGGACACCACCCTGGAAGGCGAGCTGCGAATCACCGCGTCCGAGTGGATGATCGCCACGATCCTGGCGCCCCTACTGCCTCCGTTTTTGGCCGAACACGGCGGCCTCTCGCTGGACCTGGTCGCCGAGGCGCGCCACTTGAACCTGTTTCGCCGCGAGGCCGACATCGCCCTTCGCCCGTCGTCGTTTGATCAAAGTGAAGTCCGCCAGCGCGCCATCGCGGTCCTGCAGTTTGGGTTGTACGCGTCGGCGGACTACTTGCGGCGGCGCGGAACGCCCGACTACTCCCACGGGGGCCACGGGCACCTGCTGGTTGCCGCGGGCACGGGATTGGGAAACACCCTCGTCGATGCGCAGTGGCTGCCGCCGATCCTCGGCGGCGCGCGTGTAACAGCGCGCGCAAACGGTCGCCTGCTGATGGCTCAACTGGCTGCCGCTGGCGCCGGAATCGCCTGTCTCCCGCGCCCGCTGGGTGATTCCATAGCCGGCCTGCGCCGCCTCCCCACACCGGGCCCTGCGCCGCGCCCGCAGATCTGGATGGGCGTGCACCGCAACGCGCGCGCGATCCGACGGGTGAAAGCGGCCACGGATTTCCTGGCGGATGCGTTCCACCGGGTACGCGGCGCGCTGGACCCAAAGGACTAACGAATGCTTCTGATCAGAGGCGATCGATCGCGATCCGCCAGTTTCCGTCGGGCTGGCGGCGCATCGTGACGGAGCTTGTGCCCGATTGGTCGATCGTCGTGCCGTCGGGGGCATTTCCGCGGAAGCGCCAGGTGTTGGCGACCCAGGCGAGGTCGCCGTTCAGCAGGACCTCGACGGGGGTGGCTTCGACCGCCGGGTTCAACGCGAAGGTCGCGCGGAACGCTTCGGCCAGGGCGGCGTGGCCGGCGGCGCGCGGGGCGCCGGCGGGGATGAAGACGGCGTCTGGCTCGTAGAGGGCCAGGAGGCCGGGCAAGTTCCGGGACTGCATGCATTGGACGAACGCGGAGACGACTTCTTCGGGAGTGGTCGGCATGGGCCAGGGACACCGGGCAAGCCGCCAGGTTTCGCCGCGGCGACGGAATTCGTCCGGGGATGACGTCAGCCGACGGCCCGAACTGCGGCCAAGAGCTGCTCCAGGCCCACCGTCTTGTGAAGGCAGCCGGCGATGTCGTGCCGCAGCTTCAACTCGCGGCAGTCGCCGCCGGCGGTCAGGATGACGACGGGGATGGCGGCGATCACCGGGTCGCGGGCGCGCGCCTCCAGGAAGGAACGGCCGTCCATGACGGGCATCATCAGGTCCAGCAGCACCATCCAGTCGAGCTCGGGATGGGCGCGCAGCCAGTCCAGGGCGACCTGGCCGTTTTCGACGGCGTGCACGCTCAACCCCTCCAGCGATAGGGCGTCGATCAGCGTCTCACGCAGATCGGGGTCGTCGTCGACGATCAGAACCCAACGCACGGTGCTTGCCTTCGCCCCCCAGGTACCCCCGCCATCAGGGCTGAAGCGTCTGTGCCACCGGCTCGGGCGTTTCCAGACGCAGCGGATCAGCCGCCGGGATGCGGAACCAAAACCGGCAGCCCAGTCCGGGTGTGCTGTCGACCCCCACCGACCCGCCGTGCGCCTCGACGATCTCGCGCACGATCAACAGGCCCAGCCCCGTTCCCCCGCCGGTCGTGTGCAGGCTGGGTCCACGGCTATAGCGTTGAAACAGGCGCGGCAACAGCTCGGGCGTGATGCCTGGGCCGTCGTCCTGCACGGTGACCTCGCACCAGGCGCCGACCTGGCGTGACTGCAAAACGATGTGCCCGTTGGCGGGCACGAACTTCAGCGCGTTCGCGAGCAGGTTCGTCAGCACCTGCTGCAGGCGGTCTCGATCGCCGATGGCGATGCCTTGCCGCCCTTCGATGCGCAGCTCGCGGTGCGTGTTGTCGACCAGCGGCTTGAACTCGTCGGCCACCGCCACCAGCAGCTCGCCCATGTCGACGCGCGCGCGCGCCATCTTGTGGGCGGCCTCTTCCATGCGCGCGAAATCCAGGAAGTCGTTGATGAGCGCCACCAGCCGCCGCATGTTGCCGTCCATCTTGCGCAGGTCCGCGATGACTTCCGTCGACAGGACGCCGCGGTGGCCGCGCAACATCAGATCCGTGCGCGTCAGCATGGCGGCCAGCGGTGACCGCAGGTCGTGCGCGATGATCGAATAGAAATCCAGCCGGCGTGACTCTCTTTGCCGGCGCGCCGTGACGTCGCGCAACGCGATCGTCAGCGTCGTCTCTTCCGGCTGCGGCAATGACCGCACGCTGGGAGAGAAGATCTGCCCGTCGATCTCGATGTCATCCAGCGGCCGTGACGTGTGCGCCGCCTCCGCGATCTGATCCGGCGCCAGCGACGGCAGGACCTCGGCGATCGGGCGGCCGACCAGCTCCTGAGTCGGCCCCAGGATCCGTTGCGCCTCGGCGTTCGCGTACGAGATCAGATTGTCGCGGTTCACGCTGACCAGAGGATCGGGGGCGTGCTCCAGCAGCTGCAGCACGCTGGCCTCGGCCTTCTGCGCGCGATCGAGCAGGCGGTTCCAGCGAACCAACGAATCCACCCGCGCCAGCAGCTCCGAATCGGCGTACGGCTTCGGCAGATAATCGTTGGCGCCCGCCGCCAGCCCCTCGACGATCTCGTTCGTTCGCGAGCGCGTGGTCAGCAGCAAGATGGCCAGGCGAGAATAGTCGACCTCGCCCTCCCGCAGGAACCGGCACACCTCGATGCCCGACACGCCCGGCATGACCCAGTCCAGCACCAGGACGTCCGGCGCGCCTTCCGCCGCCAGACGCTCGAGCAGCGCCGAGCCGTCGCCCAGGACTTCCACGTCATAGGACGCCTCCAGAACCCGCCGCCCCCGCTCCGCATCCAGCGCGCTGTCGTCCACGATCCAGATGCGCGAGCGCGCCTTTTCCTGCACGGCCACCTGCCGAACGTAGGAAACCCGGCCGGGGGTGTCAAAGCGAAAAGCGAGGAGAACACCCGAGCTTCCACGACCCCTTGACGACCGTAAGGCTCGTTCTTACTTTCGACCGCCGGCTCTGGCCGGACCCATGCCCGAAGCCCTGATCGTCGACGACAGCAAAGTGATGCGAGAGATGGAGATCGCCTGCCTGCGAGGCATCGACGGCGTGGCGTTCACGCAGGCGTCCAGCGGGCTGGAGGCGCTCGAGCGCCTGTCGCTGAAGACGTTCGACTTCGTGCTCCTGGACCTCAACATGCCGGACATCAACGGCTACGAGGTCATCGAGTTCATCCGGGCGCAGGACAAGCTGCGCACCCTCCCCATCCTGGTCGTGACCACCCGAGGCGACGACGACTCGCGCGCGCGCGCCCTGGCCGCCGGGGCGACCCGGTTCCTGACCAAGCCCTTCTCCCCCGACCAGCTCCTGGCCGAGGTCCGCTCGCTGACGGACGCGCGTCCAGGGATCCCGGCGTGAGCGACGGGTTCGACCCGGCCGACTTCATCGCCGGTTTCATCGCCGAGACCGAAGAGCACCTGACGGCCGCCAACGCGAACCTGCTGGCGGTCGAGGCCGCGGCCGCGCAGAACCAGCCCACGCCTCGGCAGATCCGGGAGCTGTTCCGGTCGTTCCACACGGTCAAGGGGCTGGCCGCCATGGTGGGCGTCGAGCCGATCGTCGACCTGGCCCACGCCATGGAGTCCGTCCTGCGCGAGGCGGACGCGGCCGCGGCGCGCCTGCCGGCCGACGCTGTCGAGCTGCTGCTGAAGGCCGTCCGCGCGATCGAGACGCGGGTCCAAGCGCTGGGCAAGGGGCAGCCGGTGGCGCCCGCCTCGGCCAAGCTGCTGGACGCGCTGAACGGGCTTCGCCAGGAGACCACGCCGGCGCTTCCGCGCGAGGGCGCGACGTCGCTGGCGCCGGAGCTCTGGAACAAGCTGGCCCCGGCCGACCGCGTGGAGCTGACTCAGGGACTGGCCGCCGGCCGTCGGGCGTTCGTGCTGCGCTTCGTTCCCAGCGTCGAGCAGGCAGCGGCGGGCGTCACCATCACCACCATCCGCGAAAAGGCGGCCACCGTCGCCGCGGTCGTCAAGGTGGTGCCGCAATCGGTGGCCGCCACCGCGGGCGCCCCGCCCGGACTGGCCTTCGCCCTGCTGCTGCTCGCCGAGACGGACGCGGACGCGCTCGCCCAGGCGCTGGGGGTCGCGGCCGGGGCGCTGACGCCGGTGCTGCCGGTCGCGCCGCCGGCGGTGGCGATCGACGACGGCCTGGCCGAAGAGGGGCTGAGCGCGGACGAGCAGCAGCGCCGGGGCGTGGTGCGGGTCGACGTGGCCCGCCTCGACGACGCGCTGGAGCGGCTGTCTGCGCTGGTCGTGACGCAGTTTCGCCTGGCCCGGACACTGTCATCGATGCGCGCCGCCGGCGCCGACGTCCGCGAGCTGTCGCACGTCGTCGCCGAGAACGGGCGCCAGCTGCGCGATTTGCGAGCGTCGATCATGCGCGCCCGGATGGTTTCGGTCGCCGAGTTGCTGGAGCGGATCCCGCTGCTGGTGCGCGGGCTCAGTCGGGCCACCGGCAAAGATGTCCGCCTGGTCCTGGCGACGGGCAACGCCGAGCTGGACAAGGGGGTCGCCGAGCGGATCTTCCCGGCGGTCGTCCACCTGGTGCGCAACGCCGTCGATCACGCGCTGGAGGCTCCGGCCGAGCGGCGCGCCGCGGGGAAGCAGGAGTCGGGGCTGCTGACCGTCGCCTGTCACGAACGGTCCGACAACCGGCTGGAGTTGACGGTGACCGACGACGGACGCGGGGTGGATGCCGCCGCGGTCGCCGCGCGGGCCGCGGCGCCGGTGCCGGCGACGGACGCCGCGCTGCTGGACCTCCTGGCGCGGCCCGGGCTGTCGACGAAAGCCACCGTCACCACGACCAGCGGGCGCGGCGTCGGCATGGACGTCGTCCGTCGCATCGCCGTGGACGAGCTGCGCGGTGAGCTGTCCATGCGCACCACCCCCGGCCAGGGCACGACGTTCGCCCTGCGCATCCCGCTGAGCATCACGATTGTCGACGCGTTCTCGTTCCTGTGCGGCGGCCAGACGTTCGTCGTACCCGTGGCGATGATCGAAGAGGTTCAGGAGCTGGAGCCGGGGCGCACGGTCCGCGGGCCCGATCGCCGCCGCACGCCGCGCGGCGACGTCGATCGGCGCCGGGTGCCGCGCGCGACGGAGATGATGCAGCGCCGGGGCGAGGCCGTGCCGGTCGTGCGCCTCGACGATCTGCTGGGCCTGGAGGCGAGCGAGGTCGCGCGCCCCAAGGCGATCGTGGTGCGGCGCGAGGGGGCGCCCCTGGCGTTCGCGGTCGACCGCATGCTGGGCCAGCAAGAGATCGTCGTGCGCCCGCTGGAGGACCGCCTGGTCAAGGTCCAGGGCGTGTCGGGGACGACCGACCTTGGCGACGGGCGCCCCACGCTGGTCCTGGACCTGCTGGCCATCGGCGAGCAGTTGCTGGCCGCGTCCACAGGGGCACCCGCATGAGCGAACTGCACGTGCTCTGCCGCATCGCGGACGTCGACTACGTGGTCCCGGCGGCCGAGGTCATGCAGATGGAGTCCTTCACGGGCGCCACCCGCGTGCCGGGCGCGCGCCCCGACGTCGCCGGGCTGATGCAGATCCGCGGGCACGTGGTGCCGGTCGTCGACATGCGCACGGTGTTCGGGCTGCCCACCATCCCGCCGACACTGGACTCACGCGTGATCGTGATGAAGCGCGGTGAGCGCGTGGTGGGCCTGCTGGTCGACAGCGCGCGCGAGGTGCTGAAGATTCCCCCCGAGGACTTCCAGCCGCCGCCGCCCGTGGTGTCGCACCAGACGGAAGGGCTCGTGAAGGCGGTCGTCCAGACCGGCAATCGGTTCTTGATGTTGATCGACTTCGGCAAGGTCATCGGCGAGGAGTGAGCATGGCAACCAACAACAAACCCTCCGGATCGCCGCGCGCCGGGCACTTGAACGGCGTCGGCGATCTCGTCTCGAACGCGCGGCGGGCGGCCCGCGACCTGAGAGACTCGGCCACCCACGCCGCCTCGATCGCGGACGCGGCGACGCGCCTGGCTGCGGGCGGCAACGAGCAGGCCGCGGCCGGCGAACAGATCCGCGGCGCGCTGGAGTCGCTGGCGGCGGGCATCGAACAGAGCGCCGGCTCGGTTCAGTCGCTGTCGCGCTCCCAGGCCAACGCGGCCGAGTCCGCGCGCGACCTTCAGCAGACGCAAGAGGCGGTCAGCGCGGGCCTGCGGGAGATCTCGTCGTCCGTCATCGCGGTCAAGAAGGACGCCGAATCCCTGTCGGCGTCGGCCGAATCGACGGCGGCGGCGCTGGAGGAGACCGCCCGGTCGGTGAAGGGCGTCGGCAGCAACGCCGAGGACCTGGCGGCGTCCAGCGAGGAGCTGCTGGCGGCCACGACCGAGAGCACGGTGACGATCAAGGAGCTGGCGGAGCGGGGGCAGAGCAACGCGACCGCGATGGAGCAGGTCACCAACACCATCGGCGCGATGGCGAAGGGCGCGGCGCGGCTGGCCACCGAGGCCGAGGCCGTCGGCGCGCGCGTCAACGAGATGGCGGCCGCCGTCGCATCCACCGCCGCCTCCGTCGAGCGCGTGTCGAAGGACGGCACGGAGATGGCGACCGCCGTCGAGGAGACGTCCGCCACGGCCGAGCAGATGTCGCGGACGGCGCGCGGGATCGCCGAGCAGGCCAAGGAGCTCGAAAGCGGCGGCCTGAGCACGGCGACCACGCTGACCGAGCTGGCGGCGTCCGTGGAAGAGGTCGCCGCGATGACCGAGAAGAACGCGACGGTCATCGACAGCAACGTGAGCAGCATCGAGCAGCTGACCCGGTCGGCGCACGCCACGTCGCGGGCCGCCGAGCAGATCAACACGCTGGCGGCCAGCAGCGCCGCGGCGTCGACCCAGGCGGAGCAGGCGGCCCGGCGCATCGTCGAGCTGGTGTCGAACACCCGCCGCACGACCGAGCAGGTCAGCGCGACGGCGCGCGACGGCGGCACCGTGGTGGGGCGCTCGATCGCCGGCATGACGGCGATCCGGCAGGCGATGCAGGACTCGTCGGCGGTCATTCGCGAGATGGGCAAGAAGTCGGAGGAGATCGGCGACATCGTCCAGACCATCAACCTGATCGCCGACCGCACCAACCTGCTGTCGCTGAACGCCAGCATCGAGGCAGCGCGCGCCGGCGAACACGGGCGCGGGTTCGCGGTCGTCGCCGAGGAGATCCGGGCGCTGTCGGATCGCGCGGCGGCTGCCAGCGCCGACATCGCCAAGATCGTGCGCGGGCTGCAGGGCACGGCGCGCGAGGCGGTCACCGCCTCGACCGACGGCCTGAAGGTCGCCGACGAGGGGAGCCGTTTGGCCGGGGACGCCGAAAAGGCGCTGGGGCAGATCCTGAAAGGCATCGAGGTGGTCAACGTCGGTGTCGCCGACATCGAGCGCGCCAGCGGCGAGCAGGCGCAGGCCGTCCAGTCGCTGGCCCAGAGCACCAGCCGCGTGAGCGAAGAGGGCAAGGCCATCGCCCGCATCGCGTCCGAGCAGGTCGGCGCGAGCCAGGACCTGAGCCAGGCCGCCGTCGAGATGCGCCGCATGGCCAAGCAGACCAAGGAGGCCACCGGCGAGCAGGCCCGCGCCATCCGCGCTGCCGTGAAGACCACCTCCCAGCTGGGGCAATCGATCCAGAAGGTGGCGCGCGCGGCCGAGGAGCAGGCCTCCGGCGCGGGCCAGCTGGCGAAGGCATCCGGCCGCATGCGCGCCGTCGCCCAGCAAACGTCGGCGGCCATGACCGAGCAGACGCGCGCGCTGGCGACGCTGAACACGCTGGGCAGCGACCTGGCGGGCGCCTCGAAGCGGATCGTGACCGGCCTGGCCGAGCAGTCACGAGGCGCCGAGGAGGTCGCGGGCGTGATCGATTCGGCCAAGAAGGACGCCGCGCAGACGGCCCGCGCCGTCGCGGAGCAGGCCCGGGCCATGGGACAGATGGAGGTCGCCACGCGGCAGGTGGCCAAGCTGGCCGCCGAGGTCACGAAGGCCACCGGCGAGCAGGCCAAGGCCCTGGACGCGCTGGCGCGGCTGGGCGACGAGGTGCGCCGCATCGCCAAGCAGACGGCCCGCGCCGTCACGGAACAGTCGGACGCGCTGTCCAGCCTGTCGGGCACGGCGACCAAGCAGAACGCCACGATCGGCGCGGTCGCGCGCACGGCCGCCGAGCAGTCCACCGCCAGCGAGCAGATCACCAAGGCGGTCACCGAGATGCGTTCGAACGTCCGCGAGATTCTGGGCGCCGTCGTCCAGCAGGCGAAGACGTCGGCGACGGTCGCGGGCGACGTGGCCGCCGTGGCGGCCAGCATCGGGCAGATCAAGGCCGCCAACGTGCAGCAAGCCGACCTCATCGACGGGCTGAGCGCCGATCTGGCCTCGCTGCAACCCGCGGAAAACGGCGTCTCCGCCGCGGACGAGGCATGACCGTTCCGGCCGGCCGCGCGCCCGCGTCTTGGCCGGAGGCGGAGCGGCTGGAGCAGATTGCGCGCCTGTCGCAGCGCGGGGACGCGCGCGCGCTGATGCCGCTGCTGGACGATCCGAACTGGGCCACCCGGCGCGCCGTCGTGGCCGCGCTGGCCGCCAACGGCCCGGCCAGCCTGGAGCCCCTCTGCGAGGCGCTGCGCGACGCGCGCGATAGCGAGGGGCGAATCGCGGCCGTCGTCGACGCGCTGTCGGCGGCGCTGGGAGATCCGCTGCCCCTGCTGGCCGCCATGACCGCCGGCGCGGATGTGGCGGTGCTGGCCGACATCGCGCAGATCCTGGGGCGGCGGCGCAATGTGGCGGCGCTGCCAACCGTCGCCGCGCTGAGCCGGCACGAGAACGACAACGTCGCCGTGGCCGCCATAGAGGCGCTGGGGCGCATCGGCGGTCGCGCCGCGGTCGACTCGCTGGTTGAAGCCGTGGGCAGCGGCAACTTCTTCCGCGTGTTCCCGGCCATCGACGTGCTGGGGCGCAGCGGCGATCCGCGCGCGGTGGCGCCGCTGACCGCGCTGCTGGAGCAGCCGCAGTACGCGGCCGAGGCGGCGCGCGCGCTGGGCCGCACCGGCGACATCGCTGCGGTGGCGCCGCTGGTTCGGTACATCGCGAAAGCTTCGGCGGCCGCGGTCCGACTGGCGGCGGAAGCGCTGAGCGACCTTCACCAGCGTTACCGCGATCGCTTCGACGACTCGCGTCCCGTCGAGACCAGCATCAAGGCCGGCGCTCAGGTGCCGGGGTTCTCGAGACACCTGCTGCGCGCGCTGCCGGAGGGCGACCCCACCGAGCAGGCGGCGATCTGCTTCGTGCTGGGCGTCATCCAGGACCCGTCGACGACCTCCGCGCTGACGTCGCTGCTGGACGGGCCGCCCGTGGTCGCGACCGCCGCCGCCGCCGCGCTGGGCGGCCTGGCCCACCAGGCGGGCGACCACGTGCTGGCGGGCATCCGGACGGGAAGCCCCAGCCACCGCAAGGCGCTGCTGCCGCACATCTCGGGCGGCTGGGCGGCCGCCGACGTCGTGATCTGCCTGCGCGACGAAGATCCCGACGTGCGCGTGCTGGCCTGCGAGGCGCTGGCGCGGATGGGCGCCGTCGGCCAGGTGGCCGCGCTGTTCCCGGTCCTGGGCGACCCCGACACCCGCGTCTCCTACGCGGCCGTGGGCGCGATCCAGTCGCTGGGGAGCACCGAGACCGAGCGCCTGGCGCTGGAGGCCGCGCGCTCGCCCGACGTGCGCGTGCGGCGCGCGGCGGTTCGGATCCTGACCTACTTCGGCTCGACCAAGGCGCTGGACGTCTTCCTGGCGGCGCTGCAGGACCCCGACGAGCGTGTGCGGGAAGCCGCTGTCCAGGCGCTGCCCCTCATGGACGACCCGCGCGCCTTCGAGACGCTGCTGGCCTGCGCCAAGAGCAGCTCCGAGAAGACCCGCGCGGCCGCCATGCGCAGCCTGGGCCAGTCGATGGGCGACCTGCGCGCCAGCGCGTATTTGATGAAGGGGATCCGCGATCCGGATCCGTGGGTCCGTTACTACGCCTGCCAGTCGCTGGGCAAGGTGGCCTTCGAGCCGGCCGCCGAAGCCATGATCCGCTTGCTGGAGGATCCGGCCGGCCAGGTGAGGATCGCCGCCATCGAAGCGCTGTCGTGTCTGAAGAGCGAGCCCGCCATCGCAGCGCTGAGCCAGGCGGCGACGGACACCGACGAGGACGTGCAACGCGCAGCCATCGTGGGGCTGGGCGTCGCGCAGCACACGAGCGCCCTGCCCCTCGTCATCCAGGCCACGCGCGCCGCGAGCCCGGCCACGCGCCTGGTGGCGCTGTCGGCGCTGGCCGGATTCCGCGACCCGGCCGTGCTGGTCGCCTTCCGTGACGCCGCCGGTGATCCCGAAGAGAGCGTCCGCACGGCGGCCATCGGCTTTCTGGCTGCGATGAAGGGGATCGCGGCGACGCGCGTGCTGGTCGGGCTCTTGCGCACGGGCGAGGCCACCGATCGCGTGCTGGCGGCGCTGGCCCTGCACGTCGAGGGGCGCGTGGCGGGGTTGGTCGCCGCCCTGGAAGAAGCCGACGACGAGACGGCCCCGTTCCTGGTCTCTGCGCTGGCGCGCCTGCGCCGGCCCGAGGCCAACGCCGCGCTGGTCAGCGCGATGAGCATGCCGAACCTGGCGGCGCGCAAGGCGGCGCCCAGCGCGCTGGCGGTCCTGCGGAACGCCGAGGCGGTGTCCGCGCTGCGACGGGCCGCCGCCGAAGATCGTGAGCCGGAGGTCCGGCAGATCTGCTCCCTCCTGCTCGCGCGGTAGCGACATGCCGACGCTCCCGATGGCGCCGCAGGTGTTTTCGATCTTGAGCGCCCTCATCGCGGAACGCGCGGGCCTGCACTTCGACGCCTCGCACGCGCCCATCTTCGGCGACAAGGTCGCGGCCCGCGCCGTCGAGGTCGGCTTCGATTCGCTGCTCGAGTACTACTACTACCTGCGCTACGACGCGGGCGGCGGGCCGGAGCTGGACCTGCTCATCGAGCAGCTGGTCGTCGGCGAGACCTACCTTTTTCGCGAGCTGGCCCCGCTGGAGGTGGCGATCGCGCGATTCGTCCTGCCGGCGATCGACAAAGGGCGGCGCGCGCGCATCTGGTGCGCGGCGTGTGCCAGCGGCGAGGAGCCGCACACCGTGGCCATGATCCTCGCCGCGCGCGGGTTGCTGAACGAGGTCGAGCTGATCGCCAGCGACATCAGCAACGCCGCCCTGCGCCGCGCGCGCTCGGGACGCTTCGGGCGCCGTGCGCTGCGCGGCGACGTCCCGGCCTTCGCTGCCCGGTGGGTCCACGCCGATCCCGACGGCGTGTCCGTCGAAAGCCGGCTGACGGACGCCATCCAGTGGCAGCGCATCAACCTGGTCGAGGGCCAGCGCTGGCCCGACCTGGGAGCGTTCGACGTGATCCTGTGCCGGAACGTGCTGATCTACTTCGCCGACGACACGGCCCGCCGGGTAGTCGGCAACCTGGCCCGCCACCTGCGCCCGGGCGGCGCGCTGCTGGTCGGCATCTCGGAGTCGCTGCTCCGGTTCGGCACCGAGCTGCGTTGCGAGGAGCGCGACGGCGTGTTCTTGTACGAGAAGACGACATGACCACCCAGCGCCCAACGCGTGTCCTGGTGGTCGACGACTCGGCGTTCGCGCGCAAGGTCCTGCGCGAGACCCTGGCCGTCAGCACCGACCTGGAAGTGGTCGGCGTCGCGCGCGACGGGCTGGAGGCGCTGGAGAAGATCGCCGAGCTGAAGCCGGACGTCGTCACGCTGGACCTGATCATGCCGAACCTGGACGGGATCGGCGTGCTGCGCGCGCTGCCACCGGTGGGCGCGCCGCGGGTCGTGGTCGTGAGCATCTCGGACGGGAACAGCGTCCTCGGCATCGAGGCGCTGCAGATGGGCGCCGTCGACATCGTCCAGAAGCCGACCGCGCTGGCGACGGACCGGCTCTACGAGATGTCCGCCGAGCTGGTCGCCAAGGTCATCGCGGCCGGGGCGTCACGGCCGCGCATCGGCGAGCCGCCGGTGGCGCGGCCCATTCAGCGACGCGCAGCCGGGCGGACGCGCCTCATCGTGATCGGAACTTCGACGGGCGGGCCCCAGGCGCTGACGCGGCTCTTGACCGCGCTGCCGGGCGACCTGCCCTGCGGGGTCGCGATCGCGCTGCACATCCCGGCCGGGTACACCGAAGCGCTGGCCCGGCGCCTGGACGACGCCTGCGCGGTTCGGGTCATCGAGGCCAGCGACGGCGCCGAGCTGCTCCCCGGCCACGTGATGATCGCGCGCGGCGGCACTCACCTGCGCCTGCGTGCCAACGGCCGCCGCTTCGTCGCGCACCTGGACCAGACGCCCACCGGCTCGGGGTTCTGCCCGTCCGTCGACGTCCTGTTCGAGAGTGCCGCGCAGGCCGCCGGCTCCGCCGTGCTGGGCGTCGTCTTGACCGGGATGGGCAACGACGGCGTCGAGGGCGCGCGCGCGATCGCGCAGGCGCACGGCCGGACGCTGACCGAGGCCGAGGAGTCGTGCGTCGTCTACGGGATGCCGCGCGCCGTAGTCGAGGCGCACCTCTCGGCGGGCGAAGCCCCGATCGAGGGGATGGCCGACAAGATCGTCGAGAGTCTCTGAGCGCTACGAGCCCAGCGCCAGCTCGTTGAGCTGGGAAGCCGGCGGCGTGCGCAGCGTGTGCGTCAGGCGGGTGGTGATCTGGTCACCCAGGAACGCCGCGTCGGTGGCCACGCCCGAGAAGCGGCCGGACCCCCAGGTGTAGAGCCACGGCAGCCCCAGGAAGTAGAGGCCGTCGGCAGCGGTCACGCCGCGCGTGTGAAGCGGGTACCCGCGACCGTCGAAGATCGGGACTTCGATCCACCGGTAGTCGGTCGAAAAGCCCGTGCACCAGACGATCGTGCTGATGCCGCTGCGCCCAAGGTCCAGCGACGCCGGCTCTTCGGCCGGCTCCCAGACGGGGACGTAGCGCGCCTCGGGCGGCGCCTCCAGCCCGCGCTCGGCGATGAACTTGTCGATGGTGGTCTTGATGCTCTCCGCGACGGCGTCGGCCTGGTCCAGGTTCTGGCGCAGGTCGCCGGCGAACTCGAGGCGGCCGCCCCGCACGGCGCGCAGCCGGCCGTAAAGGCGCATCCCTTCTTTCGCGCGCTGCCGCAGATCGATGTCGCGGCCGCCGTCGCGTCCCGTCACGTAGTGATTGGCCTTGCCGCGCACGCGTTCCTTCAGCGGGTGCTCGTGAACGGGCATGCTGTAGTAGCCCATGTCGTCCAGCCAGGCGACGACGTCGCG
>JBJMQQ010000114.1:0-9264 GCA_045802645.1 Polyangia bacterium | reverse complement strand
CGCTCGTCCTCGATGACTTGGCGCAGCACGCGGCCGCTCATCAGGCTGCTGCGGTTGCTGAGTTCGATGTCTAAGAAGCGTTCGTAATGGCCCAGGTCCAGGTCGGTCTCGGCGCCGTCGTCGGTGACGAAGACCTCGCCGTGCTGCATGGGGTTCATCGTCCCCGGGTCGACGTTGAGGTACGGGTCCAGCTTTTGAATCGTCAGCTTGAGGCCGCGCGTCTCCAGCAGGCTGCCGATCGACGCCGAGGCGAGTCCCTTGCCCAGGGACGACACCACGCCGCCGGTGACGAAAATGAACTTCGTTTGCTTGCCGGACGGCCGGCCGTTGCGAGAAGGAGCAGTCATCGCGGGGCCTCCGGGTGTCGACGGCGATCAAACCCGCTGCTGCTTGACGCCGAGAAGAATGTCGTCTTCAACTCGGGCCGCTATTCTTTCTGCCGGTGAGGGAGAAGTCAATCGGAACCGAACGCGACCGCGATGGATGAACGAAGATCGAGCGCCGTCATCTTGGTGATCGAGGACGATGCGCGCATCGCGGGCCTCGTGGCGCAAGTCCTGCGCGAGGCCGGGCACACGCCCGTGCTGGTCCGCGACGTCAACGCGGCGCGCGCCTGGCGTGAAAGCGCGGCCGCCCCGCGCGCGGTGCTGAGCGACCTCATGGTTGCGGGATCTAGCGACCCGGCGCTTCTCTCGCAAGAGCTGGCGGCGATCTTCCCCTCCGTGCCGGTCGCGCTGATGACAGGCGTGCCGCGCAATCGTCGCGCGACGCTGGGGGTCGCGCATGGGCGAATCCTGGAAAAACCGTTCGAGCTGGACGCACTCGTCGACCTCGTCAACGAGATGGTCACTCCCGAACGACCGGCCGGAGAGCGCTCATGAAGATCTTCCGCGGGGCCGCTGCGTTTGCCGCCGCGCGGTCGACCGGCGCGCCGCGGACCGCGGTCGCCATCGGCAACTTCGACGGCGTTCACCTGGGCCACCAGGCGCTGATCGCGGAGGCACGGGCGCGCGGACAGGCACCGGACAGCGCGGTGGCGTTGACCTTCATGCCGCACCCGGCCCGCGTCCTGGCACCGGCGAAGGCCCCGCCGCTCATCATGCCGCTCGACCGGCGGCTGGCATTGCTGGCCCAGGCGGGGGCGGACGTGGCCGTCGTCCAGCCATTCACGCCGGCGTTCGCGGCTGTCGAGGCGCAGAATTTCGTCGCGGACGTGCTGGTGCGCGACCTCGGCGCGGCGGACGTGGTGGTCGGTTACGACTTCACGTTCGGGCGCGGACGCGCCGGTAACGTGCAGCGGCTGCAGGAATGGGGAACCGCGCTGGGCGTCTCGGTGGCCGTCATCCCGGCGGTCACCGTCGATGGCGCGCCCTGCTCGTCCACGCGGATCCGCACGCTGGTCGCCGGCGGCGAGATGCAGCGCGCCGCGGCGCTGCTGGGGCGCCCGTTCGAGGTCGAGGGCGTGGTCGTGCGCGGCGCGGCGCGCGGCCGTACCCTGGGATTTCCCACCGCCAACGTGGCGCCAGAGACCGAGCTGGCGCCGCGCCTGGGGATTTACGCGGCGCGCGCGCGGATCCGTGAGGACGACACGACCGGGCCGGTTTTCGTGGCCGCCGTCAGCATCGGCCGCAACCCCACGTTCGAGGCCGACGGCGCGCCGGTCACCGTGGAGGCCCACCTGCTGGACTTCACGGGCGACCTTTACGGCCGGCGCCTGCGGCTGGAGCTGGTCGAGTGGCTGCGGGACGAACAGCGGTTTGCGTCAGTGGACGCGCTGGTCGCGCAAATTGCCGCAGACGTCGCCCGCGTTCGCGCGTTAATGTCGTAGCGTGTTCGAGACCGAGACGATGGCGGAGCTGTGCGCCCGCCAGGGCCTGCTCGATCAGGCCATCGACATCTTCCGCCGCCTGGCCGAAGTCGCCGGGGACCCCGCGTTGCGCCTGCGGTACGAGACGCGCATCTCGGAGCTGGGGTGCGATCCGTCGCTGCAATCGCTGGAGACGCCCGGCCTGCGCGTCCGCCAGGCCGACGGCCACGTCGAGATCGAGTGGCGGCTGCCGCCCGATCTGGCCGCCCCCACCCTTCAGGTGCTGTTCCTCCGGCGCGGGTCGGACGGCATCCAGAGCGACTCCCGCAGCTTGCCGCTGCCCACGACCCAGGGCCGGATGACCTTCCCGGCCGATGGGCTGGCCAGCGTGCGGGCCGCCGCCGGCCGGCAGCAGGACGCCCGCTTCGTGCCCCTCGTCCGCTTCCCCGACCGCCTCGGGTGAATCGGACGCGCCTCAGCTCGCGCCCGAAGCGGGTCGCTCGTGATATAGAAAATCGATGTTCACGGGAGCTATCACCGCGCTGGTAACGCCGTTCCGCGGCGACGCCGTCGACGAAGAGGCCTTGCGCCGGCTGGTCGACGAGCAGATCGCCGCCGGCATCGACGGGCTGGTCCCCGTCGGCACGACCGGCGAGTCACCGACCGTCACCGTCGAAGAGCACATCCGGGTCATCGAGATCGTCGTGCAGGCCGCGAAGAAGCGCGTGCCGGTGATCGCCGGCACGGGATCCAACTCGACGCGTGAGACGATCGAGCTCTCGGCCGCCGCGCGGAAGGTCGGCGCGGACGGGCTGCTGCTGGTCACGCCTTACTACAACCGCCCCGGGCAAGAGCACCTGTACCGCCACTTCAAGTCCGTGGTCGACGCGGTCCCGTTGCCCGTCGTGCTGTACAACGTCCCCTCGCGGACCGCCTGCGACCTGCTGCCGGACACCGTCGCGCGGCTCGCTGAGCTGCCCCAGGTCGTCGGTATCAAGGAAGCGACGGGTTCGATCACGCGCGCGGCGCAGATCCTGGCTCGCGTCGGCGATCGCCTGGCGGTGCTGTCCGGCGACGACGCGGTGACGGTGCCTCTCTACGCGCTCGGCGGCAAGGGCGTCATCTCGGTCGTCAGCAACGTGGCTCCGGCGGCGATGGCCGGCATGTGGGACGCCGCTGCGGCCGGCGACTGGAAGAAGGCCCGGGAGCTCTACTTCAAGATGCTCCCGCTGGCCGAGGGACTGTTCGTCGAGGTCAACCCGATTCCCGTCAAGGCGGCGCTCGCCATGATGGGGCGGATCAGCGACGAGATCCGGGCTCCGCTATATCCGCTGGCGCCGCAGCACCAGGAAAAGCTGCGAACGCAGCTGCGCGACGCCGGCCTGCTGTGAGCCGCCCAACCCGCATCGCCGTGCTGGGCGCCGACGGGCGCATGGGGCGGGCCCTGACGCGCGCCGTGGCCGCGGCCGGGGCCGACGCGAAGCTGACCGCCGCCTGTGAGCGCGCGGGCCACCCCGCCATTGGCAACGACGCGGGCGTGCTGGCCGGCGGCGAACCGCTGGGCGTCGCCGTCACCGGCGCGCTGCCGCCCAAGGGCGCCGCCGACGTCTGGATCGATTTCACGACCGCTCAGTTCACCCAGACCGTCTGCAAGGCAGCAATGGCGGCCGAAGCGGCGCTGGTGGTGGGAACGACCGGACTTGGCCCGGAGGCGCGGGCGGCCGTCGAAACGGCGGGCGGCAAGGTTCCGGTCGTGTACGCGACGAACTACTCTGTGGGCATCAATGTGCTGCGCGCGGTGGTGGCGGAAGCCGCCCGCGCGCTGGGTCCCGCTTACGACATCGAGATCGTCGAGACCCACCATCGCGCCAAGCGCGACGCCCCCTCGGGCACCGCCCTGACCCTGGCCGAAGCGGTCGCGGCCGCGACCGGGCGCCAGCTGGACACGGCGGCCCGGTACGCGCGCCACGGGGATGTCGGCCCGCGCACCGCCGGCGAAATCGGCCTGCAGGCCGTGCGCGGCGGGGACGTCATCGGCGACCACACCGTCTTCTTCCTGGGGAATGGCGATCGCCTGGAAATCACGCATCGCGCGACCACCCGCGACACGTTCGCGGTCGGCGCCGTCCGTGCGGCGCTCTGGCTGGCCGGGCGGCCCGCCGGAATGTACGACATGCGCGCCGTGCTCGGCCTGGCGTAGAATCAAAGCGTGCCCCCCGGGCGCAGGACAGCGACGGACTTCGCGCGTCTCGCCACCGAGGCGACGCACCCGCGTGCCGCGAAGCTGGACACGCTGGCTCCCGAGGCCATCGCCGAGCTGATGCTGAGCGAGGAGGCCCGCGCGGTGAAGACCGCCCAGGCCCGGGCGCCCGAGATCGGCCGCGCCGCCCAGCTTTGCGCCGAGCGCCTGGCCGCCGGCGGCCGACTGGTGTACGTCGGCGCGGGCACCTCCGGGCGCCTCGGAACCTTGGACGCGGTCGAGTGCGTGCCGACCTTCGGCGTTCCGCCCTCCCGGCTGGTCCCGATCATCGCCGGCGGCCCAGCCGCCCTGACCAAGTCGATCGAGGGCGCGGAAGACAACGTGCGGGACGCCGAGCAGCGCATGCGCCGCGCCGCCGTCGGCCCCACGGACGTCGTCATCGGCGTCGCCGCCTCTGGCGTGACCCCGTTCGTGCGGGCGGCGCTGGAGTACGCGCGGTTTCGCCGCGCAGCGACCGTGTTCCTCACCTGCGCCGCGCCGCCCGTCGATTCGACGGCCGACGTCGTGATCGCGCTGGATACCGGCCCGGAGGTGATCGCCGGTTCGACGCGCCTCAAGGCGGGGACCGCCACCAAGATTACCCTGAACGCGATCTCGACCGCGGCGTTCGTGCTTCTGGGGAAGACCTACGCCGGGATGATGGTCGACGTCCGGCCGACGAACGCCAAGCTGTGGGCGCGCGCGATTCGCATCGTGCGCGCGCTGTCCGGGGTCGACGAGGCCGCGGCCCGCCGCCTGATTGAAAAGGCGGGTGGCCGCGCCAAGGTCGCGCTGGTCATGCACCATACCGGGGTATCGGCAGCCAAGGCGCGCGAGTTGCTGGTGACGCACAAAGGTTCGTTGCGGGCGATCGTGGGCGACCTGCCCCTGCACCCGACAGAGGACCGGTGAGCCCCATCGAGCGGCTGGCCGCCGCGCGCGCCCGCCGCGAGCGACTGGTCATCGGGCTTCTGTCCGGGACCAGCGCCGACGGGACGGACGCGGCGCTGTGCACGATCGAGGGGTTCGACGAGAGCACGCGGGTCACGATGCGGTCGTTCGTCAGCACGCCGTTTCCGCGCCCGCTGCGCGAACGTATTTTCCGCGTGTCCGAGGCCGATGCGTCCGAGCTGTGCGATCTGGACGTGTTGCTGGCCCACGCGTTCGCGGACGCGGCGCACGCCGCCTGCGGCGCCGCGGGCGTGGCGATCGACGACGTCGACCTCATCGGGTCGCACGGGCAGACCGCCGTTCACCACCCGCGCTCGGCGGGACGGCTGGGAGCAACCCTGCAGATCGGCGAAGCCGCCGTCATAGCCGAGCGCACGGGCTGCCCTGTCGTCAGCGACTTCCGTGTCCGCGACGTCGCGGCCGGTGGCGAGGGCGCGCCGCTGGTGCCGCTGGTGGACCACCTGCTCTTCCGCTCGCCGGGCCGGCGCCGCGCGCTGCAGAACATCGGCGGCATCGCCAACGTGACCTTGGTGGGCGAGCGCCTAGCGGATCTGGTGGCGTTCGACAACGGACCAGGGAACATGCCCCTCGACACCGTGGCGCGCGCGGCATCAGCAGGCGCCGAGAGCTTCGACCGCGACGGCGCCCGGGCCGCCCGCGGTCACGTCGATGCGGCGCTCTTGGCCGAGCTGCACCAGCACCCGTACCTCGGGCGGCCGATCCCGAAGAGCACCGGGCGCGAGGACTTCGGCAAGGAGTTCGTCTATCCCCTGCTGGCGCGCCTGAGTGACCGGAAGGACGACCTGCTCGCGACGCTGACGCGCTTTTCGGCAGAGGCCATCGCGCGCAGCTACCGCGAGATGCTGCCCGCCATGCCCGACGAAGTGTTCGTCTCGGGCGGCGGCGCCCTGAACCCGACGCTAATGCGCCACCTCGCCGAGCTCCTGGCGCCCATCCCCGTCCAGAGCACCGCCGTGCTCGGCGTGAACCCCGAGGCCAAGGAAGCCATGGCCTTCGCCGTCCTCGCCAACCAGACCCTCTTCGGCGCCCCCGGCAACGTCCCCGCGGTGACCGGCGCCGCCGGCCCGCGGGTGCTGGGGAAACTCTCGTTCTGAGTTCTACTTAGTGGAGGTGCCGCCCGGATTTGAACCGGGGAATGAGGGTTTTGCAGACCCTTGCCTTACCACTTGGCCACGGCACCGAAACGCCGGATTCATACCACAGGATCGGCCCGAGAATCCGCCTCGATCCGCGAGGACGCGCCTCAAGGGCCCCATGTTAGGCTTCGCTGATGAGAAGCCCCCTTACTTACCGGTCGCTTGTCACGTTTTGCTTCCCCGTGCTGCTCCTGGGCGCGTGCTCCAGCGGAAGCGGCAACGGCGGAACGGGCGGGCAGACCGGCGGCGCCACGGGCGGGTCGTCTACGGGCGGGTCGTCCTCGGGCGGGTCGACCGGCACGGGCGGCGCGCCGAACACCGGCGGCTCGCAGGGTTCTGGGGGCATCAACGCCTCGGGCGGAAACACGGGCGCAGGGGGCACGACGGGCACCGGCGGAACGACAGGCACCGGCGGCTCTGGCGGACGTAGCGGAACAGGCGGCGGAACGGCGGGGGCCCCTGGAACGGGCGGCGGTGGTTCCAGTGGGTCCGCGTACACTTGTCCGACGGGTGTGACAACGCCGACTACGCTCCCCTCCGGCAGCGCCGCCACGAAGATCGCGGGCGCACCGCCCAACGACTCGTTCAACAACAACGGTAACAACTTCACGAACGTCGAAGGTCCCGTCTGGATCGGGAATGCCCTCTACTTTTCCGAGATGGTCGGCAGCCCGAACCCGCCGCCAGCGCGCATCTTGAAGATCGACGCCAGCGACGTCGTCACGTCGTTCTTTCCCGCGGCCGGCATGACCGGCGACTCCGGGTCAAACGGTCTCGCCGTCGACCGTCAGGGCCGTCTGATCAGCGCCAACCACGGCGTCGGCGGACTCGTCGCCTACGACGTCCAAACGGGCATGAAGATCTCGCCGGCCATCATCAGCAGCTACAACGGCAAGCGTTTCGACTCCCCGAACGACCTGACGATCCGCAGCGACGGCACGATCTACTTTACCGACCCGTCGTTCCAGGCCGCGAGCCCGCCGCCCCAGAGCAGCACGGGCGTCTACATGGTCCCGCCCGGTTCAACGACGGCGACCGCAATCCTCACGAGCCTGAGCAACCCCAACGGTATCGCCCTGTCCCTCGACGAGAAGACGCTCTACGTCGGACACGGCGGCGGCGTCAACTCCTACGCCGTCAACACGGACGGCACCATCGGCGCCACCGCGACCAAGGTCGATCCCAGCAATCTCGACAACAACGCGACCGACGGCATGACGATCGACTGCGCCGGCGACCTCTACGTCGTCCGGGTGAACCAGCACGACGTCGACGTCGTCAGCTTCGGCGCCAACCCCGGCTCCGCCGGCACCCACCTGGGCACCATCGGCAACATCCCCAACGCTGGCCAACTCACGAACGTCGCCTTCGGCGGCACCGACCACAAAACCCTCTATTTCACCGCCCAGGGCAGCAGCAACCACGGCGTCTTCAAGCTGGCCATGCCGGTGCCGGGCATGCCGTACTGAGCAGCCCGCGAGAGTTTCCGGACATACCGGCTCGACGGTGCGAGCCGTCTGCCCCAATCAAGATTCGGTCACGCCGGCTTCTGTCAGTCGAGTGAGGGCAGATACGCTGGCGCAACGCGCCCCGGCTTTGAGCCGCGGGTTGGATCACATAGGCGGTGGCAGTCTCACGGCCGCTGGGCAGGCCGGTGCTGAGCGCGAAGCGCGCGACGCAGCTCGGGGGTGGGGTGCTCGAGCAACTCGCGGACACCAGGTGAATGACTGTCGGCCTGCAGGAGGTGACCAGCGGCATCGTCATATCGTCCGAGACCCAGTGCCGCCCGGGCCGCGATTTCGTGTGCGGCGGCAGAGGGCCGGGGGTCGCCAGCATCGGGTTCCACGAGATCGATCTGTCGATGGCTGAGGGCAGCGGTGGCTGCTTTCGCTGCGCCCTTGAAGTCGCGTGTCGCCAAGCGCGCCCTCCCGAGCGCCACCAACCCATCACTCGTCGCATCCAGCGAGGCAACCCCGGCGAGGACCTTCAACGCGCCGCTCGGATCACCCGCGCCGATCATTGCCTGGGCGAGCGCCACGGAAGCCGGGGCGTAGTTCGGATCAGCCTTTACTGCCCGTCGTGCGAGGTCGAGGTCCCCCGAGGCTCGCGCTGCGACCGTCAGCACACGTGCTGACGCGGGAAACCGCTTAGCTTCCTGCCGAGCCAGGTCCTTCCACTCCGCAATCAGTTGAGGCGCCATCTGTCCGACGAGGGCGCCTCGTCCCAGTTCGGCAGATCTCACGCGCACATAGGCGATCTTTTCGTTCTCAGGGCACCGGCCTTCTGATTCGGTCGCCTCGACATACACGTGTCGAACCGTCCCTTCAGGCTCCATCGCCAACTGCGCCCTATTCAGCTCTCGCGCCAGCGCCTGCGCTCTTTCGTCACACGACGTTGTGGCCTCCGACGCTCCGGCCACCGCCGTTGCGCTGAGAAGAGCGAAAAGGATTACGGCCGCCATCGTTCAGCGTACGATTTCACGACGACCGAAACGCCGGGCGCTAGATAACCCTTCCGAACCATGATGTCTCGATCCTTCGGTCGGATGTGCAAGCAGCCATGAGACTGCTGCAGATCGAAATTCCTGTCTCCTGCTGCCTCGTCCTGTGAAGTCGTGTGAATGAAAAACACCGTACGTTGGCCGTTCTTTTTCATATTCCAAGACCAGTTGCCGAAGTCGTTCCTCGTCCAACGCGTCATGAGCGCGCCCGTGTCATCGTAGAACATCTGGCGTGCACGCCGGGACGCCGACCCCGGCGAAATCGGGCGCTTGGATTTCGTGAAAAAGATCAAAAGAGCACTCGTGACTCTCCCGTTGGGACCAGAAGCATCGACCCACCGCCCGTTCAGTTCATATTGCACGACCTCAGCAACCTCTCGAATCCGGGCGCCCCACGGCACGACTGAGCTTGGCCACCCGCTTGTCGTGTGGTGCTCCGGTTTGTCCAAGACATATTGGCCCGGGGGCGTCCGTGTCGCCGTATGTCCTCCCACGTCTACAATTGGGCTGGCGGTCGGTGGCCCTCCGGCCACATCGAACCTTTCGGGGCCGTCATTGACGTAGATATGGCCCACCACCTGCCCCAGCCCATTTCGGCTCTCTCCTGGAT
>JBJMQQ010000113.1:0-17150 GCA_045802645.1 Polyangia bacterium | reverse complement strand
TCCCCCTCCTGGTTGTCGGCGCGCACTTTGCGTGCTGAATGATCGAAGGAGTGCTCGAGGCCAAACATGTGCCCGGTTTCGTGCGCGAGCCACGTGAGCTGAACGTCCCGCGGCTGCGCAGCGAGCACACTTCCCGTGGGTACGTGGGCGCCAGTTCCTCCGCCGCTTCCGACGTTCACGTCGAAGATCGCAATCACCCCCACGAACTGCTTCACGTCGACGTCGTGCGCAGAAATCGCCGCCTGAATCTTTTCCGTGTGGGTGGGGTTCGCCGTCTGGAAGTCTTCGTTGGTGGTGTCGAGCGTCTTCCAACCGAACACTTGTGAGCCGTCCAGGTTGATCGCGCCAAGCGACGCGGCAATCCAGTAGTCGTTCAGGCCACCGCTACCGCGGTTCACGCAGAGATCTTGATAGAACGTCTTCGGGTTGGGCTCCTGCGCGCCGAACTTGCACAGCAAAATGGCGAGCCTTTGCGGGCCACGAAGGGTCATAGGTTAGAAACGAACGGCCCGTCGATCCTTTCGGGCCGGCTCTTACTTGGTCGCCGCGTCGAGGCGCGCTGCGCCGGCGTCGCGGGTCGCCGACAGGTCCAGGACCAGGCGGCCTCCGACCTCGGTGCCTTCGGGCGAGCGCCACTTTCGCTTGCGTGTCTTGCCCTTCGAAACCAGGTCGGCGAGCTCGGCGTCGGTGATGCGACGCCCGGCGACTTCGAACCAGATCACGAACGAGCAGCCCTCGCGCCAGCGGGCGCAGCCCCAGCCACGCTTGCCCGCCACCAAGGCCCCCTCTTTGCAGCGCGGGCATGTGAGCGCCGCGGCGACCGGGGTGCGTGAAGGGGCCGGCGTGACTGGCGATGTCACCCGAGCGGGCGCAGCGCCGGAGCGCTGCCCGCCGCCGGTACCGCCGCGGATCGCGGTCACGACGTCGCTCACGTATCGTGAGATGTCCGCCATGAACGCCGCCCGGGTCTCCTCGCCGCGCGCCACGCGCGACAGCCGCGCCTCCCAGGTCCCGGTCAGCTCGGGCGACGCGAGGCTCTTCTCCGGAAGAGCGTCGATGAGCCCGATCCCCAGGTCGGTCGGGACCAGGTTCTTGCCGTCCCGCCCCACGAAGGTTCGCCGGATCAAGGTCTCGATCGTCGCGGCGCGGGTCGCGGGCGTGCCCAGGCCGGAATCGCGCATGGCGGCGCGGAGCGCGGCATCGGAGATATCTCGCCCCGCCGACTCCATCGCCCCCAGCAGCGTCGCCTCCGTGTGTCGGGGCGGCGGGCGCGTCTGCTTGGTCACGACCTCGAGCTTGCCGTCCAGGCGCTGTCCCTCGGCCAGCGGCGGCAGCGTCGGACCACCCTCGGTGTCGCCCGTGTCGGCGCCCACTCCCGCCACGTCTTGCCACCCGGCGACCAGCCGCACCCGCCCGTGCGCGCGGTAGCGATCCGGCGGCGGCGGCAACGCCGTCAAGAGTGCGTCGTCGGTGCGCGCTTCGACCTCGCGTGGGTCGGCCGGCGCGGGTGACTCGGTCGTTGCGGCGCCGACGCGGATGACGACGGCCGTCAGCGCGAACTCCGCGTCAGGGTGAAAGGCCCCCAGAAACCGCCGCGCCACCAGATCGAAGATGCGCCGCTCGTCGCGCGGCAGGTCGTCCAGGCGGACGGGCTTGCCGGTCGGGATGATCGCGTGGTGGTCGCTCACCTTGCTGTCGTCGAACACGCGACGCCCGTGCGGCGGTGGCGTTTCGAGCAACGGGTTTGCGAACGCCGCGTAGTCGGGCAGCGCGGCGAGCGCCCCGAACAGCTTCGGCAGCTCCTTGGCCATGTCGCTGGTGAGGTGACGCGAGTCCGTACGCGGGTAGGTGAGGACCTTGTAACGCTCGTACAGCGCCTGGGCCGCGGCCAGCGTCGCCGTCGCCGACAGACCGTAGCGACGGTTGGCCGTCCGCTGCAGCGACGTGAGATCGAACAGCAGCGGCGGCGGTTCGCGCACGCGCTTTTGCCGCAGCTGCTCGACGACGGGGGCGTGTGGTCCGCGCGCGGTCGCCTCGCCGCGCGCGACGATCCCTTCGGCCAGGGTGCGCTCCGCGAGGCGCGACCGGATCGCCATGGCGTCCGGGAGCACGATTCCCCAGGTGGCCGTCACCTTTTCGGCGCTGTCGCCGGGCGTGCCAGCCGGGACGAACGTCCCGCGCACCTCCCAGTAGTCGCGCGGGCGGAACTGCCGGATCTCCAGCTCCCGCCGGACGAGAATGGCCAGCGTCGGCGTCTGGACGCGGCCGATCGAATAAAGCGGCGAATCGCTGTGTGGGTGCCGGCCGCGGCGCGGCGCACGCGCCACCGGGGTGCGAGGCGCGGCGTTGCGCGAGCTCACCGTGACGGCGCGCGTGGCGTTCATGCCGACCAGCCAGTCGGCCTCCGAGCGACACCGGGCGGCGTCGGCCAGCGCGTCGAGCTCGACGCCGGGGCGCAGCCGGGCGAAGCCCGCCCGGATCGATTCGTCCGTGAGGGACGAGATCCACAGCCGCTTGATGGGAAGCTGACAGCCTGCCAGCTCATAGACGTAGCGAAAGATGAGCTCGCCTTCACGCCCTGCATCGCATGCGTTCACCACCTCGTCGAACCGGCGGTCGCGCAGCAGCTCCCGAACGGCGTGCAGCTGGTCGCGGGTGCCCGGGACCGGCCGCAGCTTGAACGCGCCGGGCAGCATGGGGAGGGTGTCCAGCCGCCAGGCTTTCCAGGCCCCGTCGTACGCCGCCGGCTCCTCGAGCTCGACCAGGTGACCGATGCACCAGGTGATGACGCGCCCCGGACCGTCGATCGCGTGTTTACCCGCGCCGCGCATGCCCAGGACGCGCGCCAGATCGCGGGCGACGGATGGCTTTTCGGCGATGACCAGCTGCATCGGGGGCCTCAGCTTAGCGGTTCTCGGACCGGAGGCGCGCGAAGTTGCCGGCTGCCGTGCTCCTCCCGCATCACGGGTCGGGCGGCACGGGCGATGCACATCCCGGGTACGGGGAGGGAGAACGAGCATGAAAGCCGCGCAGCCTCTGCACCTGGCACTGGTCCTTCTGGTCACAGTGTCGACCGCGTGCGCCACGACCAGCACCACCAGCACGACGTGGACCGATCCCGCGGTCGCCGGGTATGGCCGAGCCGGGTGGGTCGAGTCCGTTCAAGAAGTCATCCAGCGCACCGAGGGCAATCCAGGCGCCGGGGCGGTCGCCGGCGCGTTGATCGGGGGCTTCCTGTTCGGTGGGCGAGGGCCGGCGGCGGTGGCCGGCGCGATCGGCGGCGCGGCGGTCGGCGCAGCGGCGAGCCAGGGCGGAAGCGAGCAGCGCACCTACCACATCGTCGTTCGCTTCGACGACGGTGGTTACGGCACCTTCGCGTACGCCGCGTACGCGCCGTTCCGGCCGGGCGAGCGCGTCGTCGTCACGCCCGACGGTCTGGCGCGCGCCGGGTGACGGGCACCGGCTGCGAACTACGACGGCGACTCATTTCCTCATGCGTGCTTGACCCGCGGCGCATGCGCGGCCACAAAGGATGATGCCCGCCGCCGCGACCCGAAAGGTGCTGCTGACTGGCGCCACCGGTTTCGTGGGCCGCGCCGCTGAGTCGAAGCTGGTGTCGGCCGGGTGGCAGGTGCGCAGCCTGACCCGTCAGATGGGCCGGGCCCGCCCCTCAAGCCCCGGCGTCGAATGGGCGCAGGGCGACGTGGCGAGCGCGGCGGACAGCGGCCGCGCGCTGGAGGGCGTGCAGGCGGCGCTGTACCTGGTTCACGGGATGGGCGAGGGCAAGGACTTCGCGCGGCGCGAGATTGAAGAGGCCGGCCGCTTCGCCGACGCTGCCGCCCGCGCCGGCGTCCGGCGGATCGTCTACCTGGGCGGCGTGGCGCCGGCTGGCGGTGCCTCTCCCCATCTCAGCAGCCGGCTGGCCGTCGGCGACACGTTGCGCGCAGGTCCGGTCCCCACTATCGAGCTTCGCGCCAGCATGATCATCGGCCACGGCAGCCTCAGCTGGTTGATCGTCCGCGACCTGGCGGCCCGGCTGCCGCTGATGGTGCTGCCGTCGTGGCTGCGCTCGCGCACGGAGCCCGTCGGCATCGACGACGTCGTCGCGGCGCTGGTCGGCGCCCTTGAACTGCCGGAGGGCGACCACGGCTGCTTCGACCTGCCCGGCCCCGATGTGCTCTCCGGGCGCGAAATCCTGGACGAGACCGCCCGGCAAATGCAGCTGGACCCGCCGTTCGTCGTCGAGGTGCCGGTGCTGACCCCGCGCCTCTCCTCACACTGGGTCAGGTTCGTCACCCGGGCACAGTGGGCCGTCGCGCGCGAGGTGGTGGTCGGCCTGACCCACGATCTGCTGGCGCGCGACGACCTTTTCTGGCGGCGGATCGGACACCCGCGGCGCCTCTCGTTCGCGGAGGCCGCCTGCCGGGCGCTGGCGGCGGAGGGCCCGACGCCCGGAACGTGGGGCGCCATCGAACGCCTGCTCAAACGCCGCCGCCCCCGGGCGCACGCGTGAGCGCACCTGAGCTGGCCGGCGCGGCGCCTGAGCCGGGGGCCTCGCGCCGGTGGTGGCTGTTGCCCGCGGCGTTCGTGCTGGCCTGGTGCGTGGGCGCCGCCACCTCCGCCCTCGTCGGAATGTGGCCTGCCCTGGGCGTGACGGGGGTGGGGACGGGGACGATGGCGCTGGTGCTGGACGGTCAGGCGTTGCGTCCGCTGTTCCGGCCGCGGGCGGCGGCGATCGCCGCTGGCGTGATGATCGGCGCGGCGATGACGGCGGCCACGTACGCGCTGTTCCCGCTGGTCTCGCACATCTCCGTCGCGCTGGCGCGCGACACGACGCGGCTCTACGCAAACCTAAATGCGTCGTCGCACGTGTGGCTGTCGCTGGTGCTGGTGCCGGTGGTCATCGGCGAGGAGGTGGTCTGGCGCGGGCTGGTCTTCGGCGCGCTGGCGCGCCGCTTTGGATTGACGGCCGCCGTCCTGCTGGGGGCGCCGCTGTATGCGCTCGCCCACGCGCCCGTCGGATCGACGGTGCTGGTGCTGGCCGCGCTTGGGTGCGGTCTCATCTGGGGTGGCCTCCGCGCCACGACCGCGAGCTTGCTGGCACCGTTGGCCGCCCACCTGCTGTGGGACGAGACCGTGTTGTTCCTGGCGCCGATCGCCGCGCAATGATCCGACGGCGCGAAAACCTCACGTCACGGGTGCCGCCTCGCGGTGGAAGCCCGCGGCAGGGCAATCATCGCAACGACCGCCAGCGCGGCACAAACGACCGCGCACATCACGAGCGTCACCTGCGTGGCGTGCGTGTACGCGTCCTTGGCCGCCGCCAGCAGTGTGGCCCCGCCTCGATCACTCGGAAGCTGCGCCGCTGAAGTGACGGCAGCCGCCAGGGTGTCGCGCGCGGCCCTGCGTGCTTCTGCGGGAACGGCCTCCAGCGCGGAGTGGCTCAGGCCGGCGCGATAGACGGCGCTGGCGATCGTCCCGAGAACCGCGACGCCCACGGCGCCACCCAACTCGGCTCCCGTCTCGGAAAGCGCGGCCGCGGCGCCTGCGCGGTCGGCGGGTGCCGCGGTCACGATCGCGTCGATTCCCAGTGTGAACACGGGAGACATCCCCAGCGAGTAGACGGTCGATGCGACGAGAAGCGCTTCTGGCCCACTCGCGAGGGCACGGCTGGCGGCCAGGAACCCGGCGGCTGCGATCGCGAGACCGCCCGCAATCACGAACGCGCGCTGAAACCGCCGTGCGAGCGCGGGCGCAAGAAAGGAACCGGCGACATAGCTGGCCGACCAGGGAAGCATCCACACCCCGGCCGTGAGAGGCGACAACCCGAGCACGAGCTGCAGGTACTGCGCCAGGAGCACGTAGACGCCGAACGCCAAGAGCGTGACGACCAAGTACATCGCCAGCGACACCGAAAAGAGGCGGCTTCGGAACAGGCGCACATCGATGAGGGGCGTCGTCAGGCGACGTTGGCGGCGAACGAACAGGGTGGCCGCCCCGAACCCGATCGCGAGTGACAGCAGAGAAAGTCGAGTCAGGCCGTCCTGTACCGACGCTTTCATTCCGTAGATGACCGCCAGCACCGCCGCGAGCGACAGGGCGGCACTCCCGACGTCCAGCGGCTCCGCGGCGGGGTCGCGCGACTCCGGGAGCAAGATCGGCCCGCAAATCAAGAGCAGCGCCATCACGGGGACGGCCAGCAGGAACACCGACCCCCAATGAAAGTGCTGAAGGATCAGCCCGCCGAGAAGCGGCCCCAGCGCGCCGCCGGTCGAGTAGCTCGCCGTCCACACACCGACGGCGATGGTCCGCTGGCGTGGGATGAGGAACATGTTGCGAATCAGCGAAAGCGTCGACGGGGCCAGCGTCGCTCCCGCGATGCCCAGCAGAGCACGCGCGGCGATGAGCATTCCTGTGGTGCGCGCCATGGCGGCACCGACCGACGCCACGCCGAACGCGGCGGCGCCAAGCAGCAAGAGACGGCGCCGGCCGATGCGATCGCCGAGGTTACCCATCGTGATCAGCAGCCCCGCCACGAAGAAGCCATACACGTCGATGATCCAGAGCAGCTGGGAGCTGCTCGGCTTCAGATCGGCCGCGATCCGCGGGAGCGCCAGGTCCAGGACCGTGAGATCCATCGCGTAGAGCACGCACGGCAGCGCGATCACCGCGAGCCCGAGCCACTCACGGCGGGTGGCTCTCGGCGCGTCGATGGTCGCGATCAGCGCGTCGGCCGCGGTGTCGATTGTCTCTTCACCTGTGCCGCCTCCAGCGCTTCAGCGGCGGTATAGAGGGCAGCGCCCAAAAATATGACGTCCTTCATCAAGAACCCGCCGAACGGATTTGTCGGCGCCAAGATGCCGGGCGTGCTCACGAGAAATGAAAGCGTCACGACGAATGTGCCGGCCGCCAGCAAGCTCCCCAAGGCGGATAGATCCGGCCGCCAGCGACGAAGGGCGATGAGCGCCGCGGCGGAGATCTCGATGACGCCGATGACACGGGCGCCGCTGCGCGCCCCGAGCAGGGTGTAGAGCCAGCTCAAAAACGGGCTGTGCTCGACCAGGGCACGAATTCCCTCCGCTTCGAATTCGGCGAATTTGAAGCCGCCCCACAGAAGGAGCAGCGCCACCAGACCGTAGCGCAGCACACCGCGCCCCGTCGCGGCGAGCCACCGCGTGCGAGCCATGCTGAAGACCGCGAAGAGAGCGCCCTGCGATTCAATCGTGTGGTCGTTCATCCCGGTGAGTGCACGGGCGGCCCGGAATGTTACGGGCCGCTACCGCTCTCGTGTGCCGTGCCAGCGACGGAATACCTCGCCCAGTTGCTCGGCGATCTCGGAGTCCGGGGTCGGGTCGTCCGCTCTGAGCTCGGCGGCGAGCTCCAGCGTCGTGCGCACCTGACCAAGGTAGGCGGTGCAGGGCGGGCACGTGGCGATGTGCTGCTCGAACCGTTCCCGGTCCGCAGCCGGCAACGTGCCGGAGAGGTAGGCGGTGACGAGCTCCACGAGCTCGGTGCACACGAGCTCGATGCGATTCGATTCCGTCACGGCTTCTCCGCTTCTGTGAGGTGGCGCTCCAACGTGGCTCGAAGCTTCGCGCGCGCGCGGTGCAACAGGACTCGCTGATGCGTCCCGGCCAGGCCCAGGATGTTGCAGGCCTCTTCTCCGGTCATGCCGACGACGTCACACAAAACGACGATCTGCTGCTGCACGACCGGCAACTCGCCGATGGCCGCCTGCAACAGGTCCCGCAGTTCGCGCCGCTCCAGAGCCTGGTCCGGGCCCGGGAATGGCGCGGGCATGCTCGTCCAGTGACCCGCCCATTCGTGATCCGGCGGAAAGAATCGCTCCGGCTCCACCGACGGACCGCGCTCGTCAACCTCGTCATCGGCGAGCGCCGAGAGGGGCACTTCCCGGCGAACGGCGCGGACATGCGCGCGCGCGACGTTCACCAGGATTCCATACAGCCAGGTGCGCAGCGACGACCGCCCTTCGAAGCTGTCGATCGACTCGAGAGCGGCGAGCCAGGCGGCTTGCACGACCTCGGCGGCGGCGGCGGTGTCCCGCACCCACACGCGCGCGACGCGAACGAAGCTCGGCTGAAGCGATTGGACCAGCGCGCTGAAAACCGCGGCATCGCCGCGGCGCAAGGCGGCGACGGTGGCGGTATCGATGGCGCGAGTATCGTCCATGCGCAGCTCGGTCAGAGGCTGATCTAGCGCAGAGCGTGAATATGTTCCTCCAGCGAGCATGGCCGCGTCTGCCGGAGCTGTGTTTCGGGCCGCCTGATTGTTACAACTGGTCCGTGTTTTTTACCGCGGCGCGGGTTCAGCGAACGAACTTCGACAGCAGTCGGATGAACGCGACCTGGTAGCCGTCGCTGGGCTCGGTGACGCTCCAGGAATCGAGGGGCCAGCTGGTGTTGAAGTCCTTGTAGGCTTTCTGCGGCGGCTGCCCCTTGGGCGGCGAGATCGGTTCGGACATGCAGACGGCGTTGGTAGCTGTGCTGCCGCAACCCGACGGACAGCAGCCGTCCCAGGCGTAGCTGGGGTTGGGGCCGCCGGTCAGATAGCCGGGCGGCGGGCCGTAGGTCGAGGTGCCGACCCGGTCCCAAAGGGCGCTGCCGTCGGCGAACCAGGTGTGAAACATCTCGTTCGCGCAGTTCTCGGCGCCGTGCGCGTACATGTTGGTCAAGTAGACCAGCGACAGCGGGTTGGTCCCGTGCAGGTAGTGCACATAGCGCGACGCCGCGCGCGTCATGTCCGCGCTGGACGCGGCATCCAGCTTGTGGACGGCGACGTCCGCGAAGCTGACGCCGATGTTCGACTTCGTCGAGTTCGACCCCCAGACGTAGTCGTGCATGTAGGCGAGGTACGGATCCTGGTTGCCCGTGATCGCGGCCAGGCTGCTCTTGGCGCCGGCGAGGTAGTTCGCGCGAATCGCGCTGGCCGTCGCAGCCGTCGCGCCCGTCGCGTCCGCGTAGTCCAGCGCCGCGTCCTGTCCCTGCACGTCCCACGGGGCGACATAGTTGCCGTACGCGATCAGATGAAGCTGCGCGTAGTTGGCGTCGAAGAACGTTCGGTAGGTCGCGTCGCCCGTCGCAGCGAACAGCTGGGCCGCGGCGTCCAGCTTGTCGACGAGCCGCCCGTAGTCGTCCGTCTCCTGCTGGCCCGAGCCGACCCCGGACGTCCCGGACGCGCTGTCGTTGTTCTTGAAGATGACGGCCGGGTTCGCGACCGCCCAGGTCCAGGCGCTCTTGGCGCGCGTCAGGTAGGCATCCGCGGCGGTGTTGAGGGCCGCGACGTTGGGCAGGCGCAGGATCCGGGCGGCGGTGGCGAACGCCGCCGCGGCCGTGAGCGTCGCCGAGGTGCTGGCGGTTCCGTAGAGACACGCGCCCGTCGCCGTCGACGGGGGGCTCGCCGACGGCTCGCCGACGATGCTCAGCACGCCACCGTCGGCCGCCTGCAGGCGGGCCAGGTAAGCCAGCCCCCACTGCGCCTCGTCCAGCACGTCGGGCGTTCCGTTTGCCGACTCGGGGATGTTGTAGTCGTCGCTCCAGATCGTGGGGTTCTCGGCGTAGGCGCGCAGCAGCGACTCGACGTAGCCGGCCGTCCAGCTGGTGTACTTGTTGAGGTCCCCGGCGTCGTACCAGCCGCCCCAGACGTCGCGTTCGGTCGCGGCGTTGTTCGCGTCGTTGTAGACGCGGCAATGATGGTCCTGCAGCGGTCCGGCGAAGCTGGCGGCGTCGGTCCAGCCCGTCCCCGCGTGCGCGGCGTCCTTGGCCTGTCCGGCCCGCTGGTAGAACAGCATGCGGACCGCCTGTTTCAGCACGTCCCGGTACACCTGGTCGGAGATCGTGAACGGGTAAGAGCGCAGGTTCTGCGCGACATCCAGCACGTAGTAGTCGCCGGGGGTCGTCACCGACGTGAAGGTGAACCACCACGCCTTGTCGCCGGACGACGCGTCTGTCGCGCCCGCGTTCCACACGGTGGGCGCCGCGGTGAACACGCGCGCGCCCGAGGCGGCGTTCACCAGCGCGTACGTCGCGCCCGGCGTGAACGCGCGCCCCGCATCGAACCCGGTTTGTGGGGCGCGAAGGACGGCGACCTTTTCACCGTCGGGCAGATAGCCAAACTGATCGACGACGATGAAGGCGCTGACCGGCGGCGCCGCGCCACCGAGACCGGTCGCACCGGCGGCTCCCGTCCCGCCGGAAGCTCCCGCGCTGCCCGTCGACCCGGCGCGCCCGGCCGTGCCCGCGCGTCCTCCTGACGCGACGGATCCGCCGCTGCCGCCGCTGCTGGTTCCGCCGCTCCCGGACATGCCTGCCACACCGGCGCCGGCCCCTCCTGTTCCGACGGCGCCGCCGGTCCCCGAGCTGCCACCCCCCGAACCGCACCCGGAAAGGACGGCCAGAGAGCCGAACGTGACAGAACAGACGAACCTCAGGCGTGGGCTGTGGAGCATCGTCGCCATTATCCGAGGCGTCGAGTTGAACTTTCAAGCACTCGAGGTGGCCGCGTCGCCGTCGACGTCAACAGTCTGGCGCTGACACAGTGGTAGGGTGCAGCGGGACCCTCGACATGGTCGTCACACCCGCAGTCCTCACCCGCGCCGCCGGCGCCGCCGCCATCGCGGCTGGCGCGATCTTCATCGGCGTGCAGATCGGACATCCGCAGTTGAACGCGACCTCGATCGCCACGACCAGCGTCGAGGTCCGCGACTACCTCAAAGTGCTCATGTCCGTGCTGGCGTTCGCCGGCATCACGGGCATGTACCTGAGCCAGGTGCGCCGGAACGGGGTGCTGGGGCTCGTCGGGTACGTGACGTTCGCCGCGGCCTACCTGGGAATCATGTGTGTCGCGTTCGTCGCCGCCTGGGTCGTTCCCGAGATCGCGAAGTTCAATCCCGGGTACGTCAACGACGTCATCGCCATCGATACGGCTCACGGCACCGTGCATGGCGACGTCGGCGCGCTGAAGACGGTCATCCAGGTGCAAGGCTTCGCTTACCTGGTGGGTGGCCTCCTCTTCGGCGTCGCGCTTTATCGGGCACACGTGCTCGCGCGCTGGGCGGCCGCTCTTCTTGCCGTCGCCGGCGTTGCCAGCGCCGTCTTGTCGGTGATGCCGGATGCTCTGTACCGGCTCATCGCTCTGCCCAACGGCATCGCGATGATCGGCCTGGGTCATTCGCTGTGGCGCACCGCCGCCCGTCACGCGTCGCGCGCGACGGAGACCGTCTCAAAGAGCGGCTGCTGACCGTCACGAAACGCGAGCATGGTGCGGGTGCCGTCCATCCCGCGCTTGACCTCGTCGATGTCCAGCGACCACATCGCCTCGATGAGCGCGCTCACCGCCTGCTCCGGGAGCGCGCCGGGGCGGCTGAACACCAGGACGCCGTCGCGGTAACCCATCAGCGTCGGGATCTGCTCGACGTTCCACTCGACGGCCAGGTCGGGATGGCGCGAGACGTCCACCGCCCCGAACCGCACGTCCCGGTGAACGTCCGAGGCGCGCTGCAGAACCCGATCGCACGCCACCGACCAGGTGTTCTTCGGATGGCGCCAGTCGAGGATCGTCACCCCGGGCTGGCGCACGTACTCGTCCAGCTTCGTTCCGTCGAGCGCCGTCAACATGCCGACAACCTGAGGTCGTTGCACCGCGCTTCAAGTCTTGGCCGTCTCGGCGCGATTCGGAGCTAGTTCTGATTGCGCGTCGCGCCGAGGTCCCCAGGTTCGCGGCATGCGTAACAAGGCTCTGGATGGTGTTCGAGTGGCGGTGCTCGCAGCGGACGGGGTTGAGCAGGTCGAGGTCACGTTTCCGATGCGGGCCCTGCGCAAGGCCGGCGCGGACGTGCGGGTGATCTCGCTCCGGCCGGGGCGCATACGGGGCGTCAACCTGATCTGGCGCGGCCGCAAGTTCCCGGTCGACGACACCGTCTTCAATGCGCGCCCCGAGGACTACGGCGCGCTCTACCTTCCGGGCGGATTCGTGAACCCGGACTTGCTGCGCCAGAGCGAGCAGGTTCGGCAGTTCGTCACGCGCTTCGAATCATTGGGCCGGCCCATCGCGACGATGTGCCACGGTCCCGAGGTGTTGATTTCCGCCGGCCTGGCGCGCGGCAAGCGGCTCACGTCGTGGCCCGGGATCGCCGACGATCTGCGCAACGCGGGCGCCGACTGGCACGACGAGCGGGTCGTCCACGACGGCAAGATGGTGTCCAGCCGCGGCCCGCACGACATGCGCGCGTTCATACCGGCGATGCTGAAGCTGTTCGCCGAGCACGCGCCGCAGGCCCATTCTCCTCTGCCCCGTCGCACCCGCTGGGTCGCGCAGCTGCTGCGGTTGGGAACCTCGGCCGCGATGGGCGGCCTCGTGTGGCGCGCGGCGACCCAGGGCCCGCTGAGCTCACGGAAGTTCAAGCGCTCGCGCGATGCGATGCCCGCCACGGGTACGCTGCTCATGCTGCTGGGCGTGGCAGGCGGCCTGTTCTTCGCGGCGCGCGACAAGCGCCAGGCGCGCAGGGGAATAAGCGGGCTCCACACGACGTAGCGACTACAACCCGGGCATCACCGGTGTCGAATGCACGATGAACCGCTCGTGATCCTGGGCAGTACGGGGACGCTGGGGCACGCGTTCATTCGGCTGTGCGACGCGCGCGGAATCCCGTACCACGCTCTTGGACGCAAGCTGCTGGATCTCGGCAACCCCACGGCCATCGACGACATCCTCGCCGAGACGAACCCGTGGGCGATCGTGAACGCGGCGGGCTACGTGCGGGTCGACGACGCGGAGGACGATCCGGAGACCTGCAGGCGCATCAACGCCTGGTCTCCGATCCGGATCGCGGCGGCCTGCGCGCGCGAAGGTATTCCCCTGCTGGCCTTTTCATCGGACCTGGTGTTCGACGGGCGCTCGCGGGAGCCGTACACCGAGAACAGCCCCGTCGCGCCGCTGAACGTCTACGGTCTCAGCAAGGCCGAGATGGAGCGCGGCGTGCTGGCGGCGATGCCGGACGCGCTGGTGATCCGCACCAGCAGCTTCTTCGGTCCGTGGGACGAAGCCAACTTCGTCACGCGCGCGTTGCAGACCCTTTCGAGCGGCGGCGTCGTCCGCGCGGCGTGCGATCAGGTCGTCTCACCGACGTACGTCCCCGATCTGGTTCACGCGGCACTGGACCTGCTCGTCGACGGCGAGAGCGGGGTGTGGCACCTGGCGAACGACGGGGCCCTGACGTGGAGCGACCTGGCCTCCGCGGCGGCCGATTACGCGGGCGTGCGCGACGGCCGCGTGGAGCCGAGGCCAACCAGGGACCTGGGCCTCCGCGCGCGACGACCGCGCAACAGCGCGCTCGGCAGCCAGCGCGGATGGTTGATGCCGTCGCTGGAGGACGCGCTCGGGCGCTACCTGGTCGAGCGCGAGACGACCTGATGCGTTCCAATCCACCAGGTCGTGCCGGTGGGATCCGTGATGCCGGCGGTGCGGTCGCCGTAGTCTTGCTCCCGCGGGGCGACGACCGAGGTGGCGCCCGCCTCCAGCGCGCGCCGGTAGGTCTCGTCGACGTCCGGCACGTAAAGGTGAAGGAACACGGGCGAGGCGTCGGCATCGGGACGTTCGCCCACCATGATCACCGCGTCACGAATACGCAGCTCGGCGTGGCGGATGCGGCCGTCGGGTTCGGTGTGGCGCCGGATTTCCCGGGCGTCGAAGGCGCGGGTCGCGAAGTCGATCACCGCGGCCGCGCTTCTCACCACCAGATAGGGTGAGACGGCCGGGTATCCGGCGGGGGCGCCCGTCGCGCCTGGCGGCGGCGCGCCCGGGCGGTCGTGGCGTGGTTCATAGACCCCCAGCTTGCCGCCGCCTGGCAGCGGCACGTGCGTCAGAAGGCCCCAGCGCAGGTCCTGCACGGGCGAGCAGCCGACGTTGCGCTTCGCCATCTCGGCGATGAACGTCTGGACGTCGTCGCACATCAGGTACTGCTCGTGGTGGTCGTTTCGCTCGCCGGGGTGAACCGCGAGCTCGGCAGGCGGCAATCCGAAGATCAGCCAGCCATGCCCGACGTCGACGTGGGTCAGGCCGAGCACATCGCGCAGGAAGGCGCGATCCGCCTCGGGGCTCGTGCTGTAAATGATTGCGTGCGCGCCTGTGATCATCGTTGGGAAAATTACCACTCGCGGCGATCTCATCAATGGCACGGGTGATCACCCGAACGGCGGCGCGTCGGGATGGTTACGTTGTCTCCATGGCTCGAACATTCGACGGTCGCTGGCTGGGGCGGGCGGGGCGCGGTGGTCTTGGCGCGGAGGGCATCTCGCGTCTTGCGCAGCCGGACGCCGGCGCCATCGAGACCGTCGTCGCGGCGTGCATGCCAAGGCTCCGCGTGCGCGAACGCCTGCTGCTGGCCGGTGCGCCGGCGCTGGCCGGTCTCCTCGGAAACATCTTGAAGCGCGTGATCACGCGCCGGCGGCCGCGGTTCGGCGTGTTCTCGCGCAAAGGCGATCAATCGTTTCCAAGCACGCACGTGGCGCACGCGGCGTCGCTGGCCTTTGCGGCTGCCGAAGTGGCGCGCCGGAAGGGTCAACGCCGCTGGGTCCAGGCTGCCGCGGCGTCGCTGGCCGCCACCGTTGGCCTATCTCGACTGCGCATGCGCGCGCACTGGCCGACCGACGTCCTGGCCGGCCTGGTGATCGGGTTTGGCTCCGCCCGCCTCGCTTCACGGCTGACCGCGCCGCGCACGGCCTGAACCTGGCGGCTCAGCGGGTTTCGGCCGCGCCGGCGCCCATCACCAGCCCCTCGATCCCGTGCTTCTGGACGATGGGCACCAGCTGATCGACGACCCGGCAGACGAGGTGCTCTCGAACAACCGCGGGCAGGGCGTCGTGGAAATCGCGGGTGACCATCAGGTCGTGCAGCGCGGCGTGGCCCGCACCGGGCGCGTCGACACCCAGGACCAGCACGGGGCGGGCGATCGGCGAGGGGTGCGCGGTGCCGCGGTGAACCGTCAGCGCGCTGCGGGCCGAGATGTCGCCCAGGCGCGGGTACTTGCGGACGCCCCGCTTCGCGTAGGCAGGCCAGGTGTCCTCGGGGGGAAACATCTGGTGCTTCCAGGTTCTTCCGTCGTCGTACTGACTGCCGGGCGCGATCTCGAACGGTCCCATGTCTGCGGTGACGTCGACGCCGGTCAGGTTGAACGCCAGCGACGTCAACCGCCGCTGCGCGTACGTTTCGGGCGGCGAGGGGAAGTCGCGGTGCCAGGGCTGGAAGTGCGCGCCCTGGAACGGCACGTCCAGGCCAATCTCGACGATCTCGTAGCGCGGGCCAAGCGCCGCCTCGCACACCGCGGTCACCCACGGGTGGCTCGTCAGGTCGACGAATCCGCTGATCTGCTGGGGATGGACCTCGACGTACCACCGGCGTGGGCCGCGTCCGACGGCGCCACCCGGGCGCTGAATGGCGTCCCAGAACGCCGTCATCATGTCCTCCCGCATCCGCTCGGCCCACTCGCGCGAGAACGCGCCGGGCAAACCGGTGATGCCATCGGTGGCCAGCGCTGACAGGTGTGCAGCGACGTCGAAGGTCATGACCACAAGAAGGTGATCGTTCGCGCCTCCAGGTGCGAGCGCGGCCGTGAACGTCCGTGCTCGAGTTTCACCGCGCCAAGGCGCCGGCCCCTTGCCCGCCGCCGCCGCGAGCCTCACCACTGATGGCGGAGGGGAAGGGTGACGGCGCGCGAAACCACTCGCGACGACGGCCGAGACGCCGGACGGTTCGCCCGGGGCGAACTGCAGCTCATCCTCCCGGCGCAGCGCGCCCCGGCGCCCGGCGGTGGAACGCACGCGGTCGCGTTTGCCGGCGCTGCCGGCGGCTTCGTCTACGTTCCCCCGACCCGAGCGGCGGACGCGCCTGGCCCGGTCCTCGTGCTCCTGCACGGCGCGGGCGGCCAGGCGAGCCCGACGCTGGGCCTGGTGCAGCCGTTCGCCGAGCAGCAGCAGCTCTTGCTGCTGGCCCCGCAATCGGCGGGCGGCACCTGGGATCTCATTCGAGGCGAGCTGGGCCCGGACGTGGACAACCTCGAGAGGATGCTGGACTGGGCGGCCGCGCGGTTCGCGATCGACCCGCGCCACCGCGCGATCGGCGGCTTCTCTGACGGCGCGTCCTACGCGATCAGCCTCGGCCTCGCCAACGGTGAGCTGTTCGACGCCGTCCTGGCCTTCTCGCCAGGGTTTGCCGCGGGCCCGGCGGTGCGCGGGAAGCCTCGCGTGTTCGTGTCTCACGGCACACGCGACGCCGTGCTGCCCATCGACCGCTGCAGCCGCACGCTGGTGCCGCGACTCCGCCGGCTCGGATACGACGTGACGTACGTGGAGTTCGACGGCCCCCACACCGTGCCGCCGGACATCGCCGCCCGCGCGCTGGCCTGGTGGTTGTCGCCGAGGCCCTAGCCGTCCGTCGGGCAGTGATGATTTTCAGCAACAGGAGGGCGAGCATGGCGACCAGAGCGGAAGAGGCGAAGGCGGAGATGCAGCGGGCAGCTCACGCCGGCAAACCGAAGAAGCGCGCCACGCACGGCGCGAAGGCAAAGAAGACGCCCGACAAGGCACATAACTTGGCGCCAAAGCGCAACCGCAAGAGCTCGTACCAGCTGGATCCCGTCGCTGTCGGCAAGCGCCCCCCGCGCAAGTCGTCGCGTCGTAGCGACAATCGCCAGAAGCCGGACGGGCCGCTGCGGATCACGGAGATGAACAAGAACTCGCGGCCGCAGGCCCGCGCCGGCCGCCCCTCCGGCAACCCGAACTGAGGCCCGGCGCCGCTCCTAGCGCGCATGATTAGGTTGATTCCGTGGCAACCAAGAAGACGCAGCGACCCCGGCGGTTCGAGCCTCATGCGGCCGGTGACCGTCCGGACGACGGCAACGCATTCCTTCCCGATCCGGGCGACGGACCAGCTGTCACGTCGGAGGATCTCGCCGAGAGCATGGCGGAGGGGTTCGTCGAGGCCGCCACGACCGGCGAGGAGCCCGACGAGCAGACGCTGGACGCCGGGTACGCCGTGGAGGTGGGCGGCCCGTTCGTCGAGACCAGCGCCAGCGAGGAGATCGCCGAGGGGCACGACCCGGCGAATCCGGCGGACGCCGAATCGGAGCCCTGGCCGCG
>JBJMQQ010000112.1:0-11666 GCA_045802645.1 Polyangia bacterium | reverse complement strand
CGTCGCCCAGGCTTGCGGACTGCACGCGGTGGGATATTCGACGGGGAACTTGGTGGCCTCGCGCGGGTAACCGCCGAACGCCTCGGGAAGGCGATGGTGGAAAAACTCCGCAGCTTCGAGCATGGCGCGTGCGACGCGAGCCGCCTCCTTGTAAACCTCGCGCGCCAGCCGCGCCACCCGCCGTTTCGCGTCGTAGACGTATCCCTGGATCTCGCACGTGGCGCGCGGCGTGGGCGCGATCGTGCCGTCCCGGAAGGCGATCGAGTCCCACGAGTCCTTCCAGCACTGGTTGTCGAGCCCCGTCTGCCGGTTGCGCCGCTCGTACTCGACGTAGCCGTCCTTGTCGCGATCGCCGTAGTTGTCGATCCAGGACAGGGCGGCCCGAACGTTGGGCAGCAGATCGGTGGCCAGCTCGACATCGCCGGTCCAGCGCACGTACTCCTCGAGCAAGATGAGAAAGAGCGGCGTCGAATCGGCGGCCCCGAAGTAGGGGGAGTGGGGGCGCTCCTCGAAGGCCGTCAGCTCCCCGAACCGCAGCTCGTGGAGGATCTTGCCCGGCTCTTCGTCGCGGAACGGGTCGTCCGCCTGGCCTTGCAGCAGCGCCAGCGTCTTCAGGGTGGCCCGCGACATCTCCGGGAAGAACGGCAGCGCCTCGAAGCTGGTGATCAGGCTGTCGCGCCCGAAGATCGTCATGAACCAGGGGAGGCCGGCGGCCGGGAGGGCCTCGCTGGTGATGGGCGTGTGGAACCGCAGCGCCGCGAGGTCCATCAGGCAGCGCCGGTAGGTGAGCCCCAGCGGCTCGCTGGAGCTGACCAGCTTGGGCGCGCGTGCCACCCAGCTCACGACGTCGTCTTCCGCCGCGGCGCCGCCGCGCGGCGACCGGGCCGAATCGACGCGCAGAGCCCGCACGAACACCGGCTCCACCTCCAGAGATACCGTCCAGTCGCTCTGCTGGTCGAGGTGGACCAGGAAGCGCAAACCCTCTTCACTCACCTCGGCGGGCAGGCTGGCCGATACGGCCGTCCGCCGGATGAACGAGCCCCGCTCGTACGTGAACAGCAGACGCTTGCCTTCCGCTTTGTGCGACAGCTTGCCTTTCTTTGGTGCCGGATTGGCCAGCGTGTCCTTGACCTCGAACAGGTCGGCGAAGTCCGCGGCCACTTGCAGGCGAACGTCCAGGTCGATCGGCGTCTTGTCGTGGTTGAGGAGGGTGATGTCCTCCCGAAATCCGTGGTTGATGGCCCGCCGCCGCACGATCGACAGGTGCGAATCGAGGTAGACGGTGCCCGTCGCCAGCGCCCCGTAGAACCCGACCTTGTTGAACGCCAGGTCGTCGACCGACAGCAGCTTGGGGCGCAGACCGTTCACGGTCAGGACCCACTGGGACAGGAACCGCGTGTCGTTGACGAAGAGACCGTGGGTGACCGCGGGCGTCGCCTCCAGGTCACCGCGCCGATCGCTGACCACGAACGTGTTGCCCTCGAGGATGCTGACCGAATCAAGAGGCATGGTGTTCCTCCTGGGCCGGCGGGCCCGCGACCGTCGACGGCGTCCAGGCCCCGTCGCTGACCAGCTTGGCCGCGTTCAGGGCCAGGACCACCCGCATCCCCAGCTCGATGTCGCCCGAGAACGCCAGGCGGCCCTGGATGGCGGCAACTACCGCGTTCAGCTCCCCACGGACGATGCTGACGAAGTCGTCCATGCTGCTGACCGTCAAGCAGGCGGCGGCGTATTCGGGCGAATGCCCGGTCAGCGTGACCGAGCCGTGCTGAACGGCGATTGCGCCGGCCCGCTCTTCGCCGACCTGCAGGCGGACCGTCCCGGAGACATCCGCCAGCACTGAGATCTCGAGGGGCGCAGCCGCCGCGCGCGGGAAGTTCCCCATCAGGGCGCTTGGTCGTTCCATGGTCGTCCTCCTCCCGAGACAACCTGGTGTCCCCCCTTAGGCCTCACCTGTCGGCCGCGGGCGCAAACGCGTCGGTCGAGCCCGCATCGCCGTCAGTCGCTCTCGGATAGGGGCGGATGGGCCCTGGGCGGGCGGCCCAGGCGTGCCGAGGGTTGCTCGACGAGATGACCAGGGCCCAGTGGCTGCAGCCGATCGCGCGGGCGGGGGCGGCCCTGCGCAAGCTTCGCCGCGAAGCCTGGCAGACCGATCGGACCCAGCTCGGCCCGGGCGCGGCGTTCGCCAACCGCCTCGTCCGCAGCCTGACCTGGACGGCGCGCGGCCTGGTTCGGGACCGCTTGTCGACGCGCGCGGCGGCGCTGACCTATTACACGATCTTTTCGCTGGTTCCGGTGCTGGTGCTGGTCATCTGGATCGTGAAGGCGCTGCACCTTTCGCCCCGGCTGGTCGGCCTCCTGCGTCCCGGCGGCGAGGGGCCCCTGGCGGGCAACCAGCTCTTGCGCGCGGGCGCCTCACGTATCGTCGAGGCGGTCGATCGGGCCGCCCAGACGACGGACGGCGTGATTGGCGTTGCGGGCGTGCTCTACGCCGCCGCTCGGCTGCTCCGAAGCATGGAACATGCGCTGAACGCGATCGCCGGGTCCGGCCAACGTCCGCGGCGTTACGTTCGGCTGCTCGGGTATCTCTTCCTGTTGCTGTTGCCGGCCGCCACCTTCATTGCCGCCGCTGGCCTGGCGGCCGCGCACGTGCTGGTCGACAACCAGGTGGTCAGGCACGTGGTCCAGGCCGTGCGGACGATGATCCCGTCCGGCGCCGGATTGGCCTTGCTGGCGACGTGGTTTGGTTTGACGGCTCTTTACGCGACGGCCGATCGGGCCGGCCTCTACCTGGGGTCCTGTGCCGTCGGGGCGGCGGTGGCGACGATTGCGCTGGTCGGCGTGCTCTGGGCGTTCGTCCGCTTCCAGATCGGCGCGGCCAGGACGGGGGCGGTCCACGCGGGGCTGAGCGCCGGCCCGGTCTTGCTGATGCTGGTGTATTTCTCCTGGTACGTGACCCTGGTCGGCGCCGAGGTGGCGGTCGGGAACGACGTGGATCGAACCCTGGCCCGCGGCGCCTGCACGTGGCGTCTGGACGGCGTCGGACGCTCGTGGGCCGCGGTCGCAGTGATGGCGGCTGTCGCCCGCGCGACAGCCACAAACGGCGGTGCAGCCGCGGGCGCCAAGGATCTCGCGCGCGAGATCAGGCTGTTTCCCCAGACGGTGGACTCGCTGTGCGGCCTGCTGGTCGCGCGCGGGCTGCTCGTCGAAACAGTCCCTGGACAATACCGCCTCAATCAGCTGGCAAAGGACATTGCCGTCGGGACGATCGTCGACGCCGTCAATCGCGACCCGACGCTGGACGTGTCCCGCGACGCGCTGGCCAGCCTGCTGCGCCCGTGCGCGGAAAGCGGCGCGAGCCTGCATTTCACCGAGGAGATCACGCTGGACCGGGTGGCGCTGCCGTAGAGTGCGACGCCGCGAGCGAGAGCTCACGACACGGCAGGATGTTGCCGGTTCGTCACGGGACGTTTCGGCGCGACACGCGATCGGTACCAAAGCCTCAGACGTTGGATGATTCGCCGCGTCCGATGCGCCGAGTCGTGCCGTTTGCGATTATAGTCCCGCGCCATGAGAGTGGCGGTGGTTGACGATCACGCGGTGTTTCGAGTTGGTCTACGGCAAATACTCGTAGGAGGCGGGCACGAGGTCGTGGGAGAGGCGGGTTCCGGTCGTGAGGCGCTCCAGTTGCTGGACCGCTGCCACCCCGAGGTCCTGATGATGGACATCGGGTTACCGGGCATGGACGGCGTGCTGACGACCCGGGAGGCGCGGCGCCGGGCTCCCGACACGCGCGTCCTCATCGTCACCGCCCACACCGACCTGCCAAACGTCATGGACGCGCTGGATGCCGGGGCGGCGGGGTTCGCCCTGAAGACCGACGGCGCGGAAGCCTTGATCGAGGCGCTCGCGCGCTTGCAGTCCGGCGCGCAGTACCTGGCGCCTTCGTTGGCGGGGCGGCTACAGGCCGCGCGTGTGCGTCGCCAGCAGCAGAGCGACCTGCTCGCCATCTTGTCGCCGCGCGAGCGGGAGATCTTCCGGCTGGCCGCACAGTGCCTGAAGGCGCGCGAGATCGCCAAGGAGCTGTGCATCGCCCGGAAGACGGCCGACACGCACCTCAATCACATCTACCACAAGCTGTCGTTACGAAGCATGGCGGAGCTGGTGCGGCTGGCGGCGAATCTCGGCATGGTGGACAACGGCAGGACGCCGTCCGCCGTGCTCGCCGACGCGATCTGATCAGGCCGTCCGCAGCCACCGGCGGCGGCCTCGCAACGACCAGGCCCAGGCCGCGAACACGCCGGCGGCCGTCCCGAGCAGGAACGCGAACACCAACATCGGCCAGCCGAGCGTGTCGCGGATGCCCGCCGTGAAGCCGGTGGCGGTCGACCGGGCCAGCGAATTGAGCTCGCGCTCCAAACAGGCGCGGGAGTCGGGCCCGTGGCAACCTGCTAGCGCTTCCGGAAGCTCGGCGCCGGCGGCGGCAACGGCCGCGGTAGAAGCCAGCGTCGCCGCGTTTGCCACACCGGCGGCCAGCGGACTGCTGCCGTCAGGTCCGATCTGCTGGAAAAGGCGGCGGGTGGCGCCGTCCACCGCCGCGCTGGCGGCGGCCCGACTCATCTCCGCGACCAGCGCGCGGAGCCGCGCCTGTTGCTCGGGCGAGTCCAGCGCGTCGATGACGCCGGTCGTGGCGTTTTCGCCGGCAATGCGCAGCGGGGCCTGACCGGCGTTGCGCTGTGCCTGCAACGTCTGAATCGCGCCGGCGGCGGCCTGTTCACCGATCCGCTTGGCGCAACCGACGCAGGTGCCCGCCGCGGCGGCCAGGGTGGCCAGCAGGGCGGCGATTGACCGAGAAAAGGCTCCGGTCGTGCGCGACCGGGCCCAGCGTGCGTTCATCGTGTGCCTCGTGCGGCAACATGGGGTCAGTCGGCCGGCAAGCCCATGTCGGCCTGGGCGCAAACGATGCGCGCGAGATTACGGGAGCTCGACCATGTCAGCCGCCACACGATGACGTCGCCCGGGGACGTCCGCAACGCGCGGTCATCGAAAATAAACCACCCAAGAAAGAGAATTTGCGGGGGCGGTGCCGTTCTTGTCGGGGCGAGCCCCCTCATTACTACGAAACGGGCAGGTCAATGATGAACGTTGCGCCACAACCGGGCCGCGTGTCGACGCGAATGGTTCCGCCCATGGAGACGACGATGTTTCGGACAATGTAGAGGCCGAGACCGAGTCCCCGATGGTTGGCGGTCGGGCCGCGCTTGAACGGCTCGAAGATCGTCTCGACGAGGTGAGCCGGGATGCCAGGCCCCTGATCCGCCACCTCGATTCGAACGCGCTGCCTGGCCGGGTCGCTCGCGACGCGAACCGAAGTGGGCGTCCCGCCGCCGTATTTGATCGCGTTGGTCACCAGGTTTGTCACGACCTGCTCCAGCCGCGAACGATCCCAATCCCCCCGCAGAGTTTCCGGCAAATCGAGGCACACCGTCGGTTCGTGCTTCGCGTCGCCACCCTGCATACTGGAGACGACGTCCCGAATCACCTCGCATAGGTCGACGGGCTCGGGGTGCAGGTCCAGCCGCCCGGATTGGGCGAGAGCCAGATCCAGCAGCCGATCGACCAGGGAGGACAACCGGCGCTCCTGCCGTTCAATCATGTCCAGGACACGTGCCTGCTTTTCTGAGACCGGTGCTTTGTCCCGTTGAAGGGTTTGCACGCAGATCCGCAACGCGCAGGCCGGTGCGCGCAATTCATGCGCGGCTACGGAGATGAAGGTATCCCGGTCCGTCAATGCTTGGTTGAGCGTCGTCCGGGCGCGAACGTTTTCCAGCGCCAGCCCCAGCCGATTGCCAATCTCTTCGGCCAAGGTCGTCTCGGCGCACCCGTAGATTTCGTTCCGGCTGGCGAAACTGAGGGTCGCGATCGGACCCCGGCTCCCCGAGACGACCACGGTCAGGCGCGGGCAGTGATTGTCCGTACATATCTCGGTCCGCTCGATGCCGGCGAGCCGCGCAGCGGGCGCGATCCAGGCGCGCACGTCGCGCCTGAACTCCAGCAGGCGGGCCGGCCCGGTGGGGGTCATTTCATCAACGACGCAGACCCCGCCCAATAGAGGGAGGGCCACGCGCGCCACGCCCTCCATTATCGAGTCCTGGTCGGGCAACAAGAAACACCGGCCAACCGCCGCCAGGAGCTCCGTGTGCTCCGCGATCGATTCAAAGCCCTCCACTCGATCAAGTCCTTGCATGGCTGCCTCCACCTCCCGCCTTGCTTTGTGCCGGAATGCGCGACGCCTGGCCACTGGATTCGCGAGAGGCAACGAGACGCGTGCGGCCTTTCGGGCGATGTATTACACCGGCTGATAATGTGTTGACTCTGATCGCTAGGAAGACGACAACGATGAGGCCTAGGCACGTCAGCAACGGAGTGTCGAGGGGTGGTTGGGGGAAGCGAGGAGACATGGGAGAGCGCGATTGGTCAGACCAGTTCGAGGTGGCCGTGGCGAGCGTCGGAACCGACGCCGCTCACACTCGCGCTGACGGAGCTGCGGAGTCTGCGCAAGCGACTTCGGGAAACGACGCAGGCGTGTCACCGGATCGTACGGGAGCGGAGGATTCAAGAGCGCTGCTCGCCGAAACACCGGCGTGGGCCTCAGAAGATCGCGCAGCGGTGACTATCGTTCGGGGCGATGTCATCCAACGGAGGCGCACGCGCATGAACCTCGTACTCATCGATGATCACCCCTTGTTCAGGGCCGGCGTTCGACAGGCGTTGTTAGAAGCGCCCGAATGCCACATCGTCGCGGAGCGAGGGCGAGCCCGGGACGCCTTCCCCGACATCGACGCCCACCAACCGGACGTCGTCGTCATCGACGTCGGGTTGCCGGGCATGGACGGGATCGTCGCAACGCGGGAGATCCTCCGGCGCGCGCCCCGTTGCCGGGTCCTGATCCTCACGATGTACGATCAGCTCTCCGACGTGCTCGACGCGCTGGCCGCCGGGGCGTCGGGGTATGCCCTCAAGAGCGACGACCCTGCCACTCTGGTAACCGCGCTGCGGACGCTGGCGCGGGGCGAGCGCTACATCGCGCCCAGCGTGGCCGCCCGCCTGGGTGCGCACGAGAAGCGCCGGGTCTGGCCGGAGGACGTGCTGGGCCTGCTGTCGGTGCGTGAGCGCGAGGTGTTTCGCCTGGCTGCCGAATGCCTCCTCACGCGCGAGATCGCGCACGAGCTGTGCATTTCGCGTAAAACGGTGGACACACACCTTTACCGAATTCACCGCAAGCTGGGATTGCGAACGACCGCCGAGCTGGTTCGGCTGGCAAGCGGTCTGGGGTTGATTCACCGGGGGCGAACCCGCGACAGCGTGCCGGCTGTCGAGGCGTTCCGCGAAGCAGAAACGACGGGAGTGACCGAATGCTGAGTACGACGAGACCGCTGCGGCCATTGCCGCGGCAGATGAGCTCGCTGGTCTACCACGAGCTGAGCACGCCACTGGCCACGGCGCTTCTCTACCTGCGCATCGCGGCCGATCGTTGCGGTGCCGGCGGGGAGCCGGCGCGCACCGCGGTGATCATTGCCCAGGGCGAGGTTCGCCGCCTGAAAGGCATCGTCGACCGAGTGGTGGAGCTGGAACGCGAAGGGCGTCCCAACCTTCGCCCAGAGCGTCTGGACCTGGGCGAGATCGTGCGCCAGACGGTCGAGAGGTCGACGGCCCTGACGTCGTCGGGTAGCCCGGTCACCGTCGTGGTCCGGGGGTTCTTGACGTCCTTGTGGGACGAGATGGCGGTCGAGCAGATCATCACCAACCTGGTGTCCAACGCGCTGAAGTTCGGCGCCGGCCGCCCCATTGCCGTGCAGGTGCGCGCGACCGAGACGGGGGCGCGCATCACGGTTCGCGACGAGGGGTGCGGGATTCCCGTCGACGAGCATCGGCGGATCTTCGATCGTCACGTCTGCGCGCCGCGGACGGAAGGCGGCGGGTTGGGCCTGGGCCTCTGGTTGGTGCGGGAGCTGGCGAATGCGCACGGCGGCAGCGTCAGCGTGTCCAGTCGGCCGCGCGAGGGGTCAACGTTCCACGTCGTGCTCCGTTCGTTGCAGCCGGAGGTGCCCGTCGAGGTGCCGCGCGCGCCGATTCCGCTGACGCGATTCGCCCGTCCGCCGGAGGTTACCGGGCGGGCGGTGCGCGTCTCGCCGCGGCAGGCGGCCCGCGAGCGACGTCCGAGCCGCGCGTAACGCGGCGGATCGTTTGCGCCCGCGGCCCATGGCCGCAGCGACGGGTTCATCACCAATGTTGAAGGTGAGGACGAACCCGTCGCCATGAGAGCTTGGCTGGCCCTTCTGTTCCTGTCGCTGGCGCTTTCTCTGGGGACCGCCCTGGTGGCGTTCAGGCGCCGCCACGACACCGCGGCCGCCCGATCGTTCGTGGCGATTCCCCTTTTCCACGCGTTGTGGACGGCGCTGGAGATCGTTGGGCTGGCGGTCCGCTCCGTCGACGGCAAGCTGCTCATCAACGGCCTCGAGTGGGTCGCGGGTCTCGGAATGGTGGCGGCCAGCGTCTGGTTCGCCAGCGAGTACATCGGCCGCAGGTTCCGGATCGAGGTGTGGGGATGGGTCTTGCTGGCGCCCTGTCCGCTGATCCTGATGCTGATCGGCGAGCCGTTCGACCATCGGTTCCACCCCGAGGCGTGGGTGCGCCTGATTCCGGAGCCGGCCAGCCTCCAATACGACTGGGGTTGGGCCGAAATCGCGCTCATCACGTACGGCTGCCTCATGTCGCTGGTCGCCTGCGCGCTGGTCGTGAGTCGATTCGCGCGCTGGCCGCGGCACAACCCGACTGAGCTGATCGTCGTCGTGGCGGGGCTGGGCCTGGCGCCCACGGCGGCGCTGGTCAGCCTGGCGCTGGGGGTCCGCTGGTTCTCGCAGCGCGACGTGATGCCGCTGGTGTTCGGCGCGTCGGACCTCATCGTCGCGTTGGGCCTGCTTCACCGTCGCGTGTTCGAGCTGGCGCCGCTGGCGCTGGAGACGGTGGTCGCCGCGCTTCCCGACGGGGTGGTGGTCTGCGATCGCCAGGGGTCGATCGTCGACGTGAATGCGGCCCTGCCGTCGATCCTGCCCTTACCTGCGGGGCGCGTTCTGGGGACGCGGGCGTCTCTGACGTTCGCCGGTTGGGAGCCCATCGTGGCGGCCAGCGCCGGCCAGCCCGTGCGCGCCGAGATCGAGGTCTCTGCCGCCGCTGGCCGGCGCTGGCTATACGTGATCGGCACGCCCGTTCACGATCGTCGGGGCCGGTCCATCGGGGCGGTCGTCGTCCTGCGGGACATCACGGCCAACAAGAACTGGGCGCAGCGGCGGTTCGAGGCGGTGTTCGACCACAGCTTTGAGCTGATCGCGCTGCTGGACCCGGCGGGAAAAATCCTGGAGGTCAACCAGACGGCGCTGGCCTTCGCCGGCGCCACGCGGCAGCAGGTCGAAGGGCAGCCGCTGTGGGACGCGCCCTGGTGGGCGCATTCCGCCACCATGCGCGAGGAGCTACGGGTGGCGATCCAGGCGATGGCGGCCGGCGAGTTCGTGCGGTTCGAGGCCATCCACCTGCGCTGCGATTCGAAGACCCGCTACTTCGACTTTTCGCTCACCTCGATCAAGAAGGACGACGGCCGGATCGAGTACCTGATCGCGGAAGGGCGGGACGTCACCGACCTGCTCAGCGCCGAGAAGGAGAATGCGGCCCTGGCCGAGAAGCTCTCCCATGCACGGCGGCTGGAGGCGATTGGCCGTCTCGCCGCCGCCGTGGCGCATGATTTCAACAACCTGCTGGTCGCCATCATGGGCAGCGTCGAGGCGGTCAGGGCCGAAGTCGACGGCCAGTCGATGGCGGCCCGTGGCCTGCAGGTGATCGAGCAGGCTTCCGAGAGCGCCGCGGGGCTCACCCGCCAGCTCTTGATGTTCGGGCGGCCCCAGCCCGTGGCGGCCGCCCCGGTCGACGTGGCTCAGGTCGTCACGCGCAGCGCCTCCTTGATGGCGCCGATGATGAACCCCGCCGTGACGATCTCCGTGCACACCGCCCCGGGGTTGTGGTGGGCGCGAATCGACCCCGCCCAGATGGAGCAGGTCTTCATCAACCTGGCCGTCAACGCGCGCGACGCGATGCCGGCCGGTGGGGCGCTGCGCATCACGGCCGAGAATGTCTGCCTCATCGAGTCACGCCGCTTTCAGGACGTCGAGCTACCCCCGGGCGACTACGTGAAGGTCCTCGTAGGCGATACGGGCAGCGGGATGCCGGAGGCGGTCGTCGACCGGATCTTCGAGCCGTTCTTCACGACGAAGGCAACCGGCCGCGGCACGGGGCTGGGCCTGGCGGTCGCTCACGGCGTCGTACGGGGTGCCGGCGGCTCGATCGAGGTTCAGTCCGCGCTGGGGGTCGGGACGGAGGTCTCGGTCTACTTGCCCCGCGCCCAGACGATCGCCGCTGGAGCCGAGCTCATTCCGTCGGCCGTCCCGGTCCGGCCCAGCGTGGCGGCGGTGGCGGGGCCCGAGGTGCTGATCATCGAGGATGAGCAAATCTTGCGGGGGTTCGTGCGCGACCAGCTGGTGTCGTGCGGCTACCAGGTGCATGCGTACCCCGACGGATCCACGGCCCAGACCGGCACCGACTCCCTCAAGCTGGTGCCGGCGCTGCTCATCACCGATTTCGTGCTGGCCGAGGCTGCCGGTCTGTCGGTGGCCGACCGGTTCCGGCGGCGCTGGCCCGACCTGAAGGTCCTGTTCCTGTCGGGCTTCGCGGCCACCGCCCACCAGCGGCAGGGGCGCGCCGACGTGCACTTCCTGCCCAAGCCCTTCGACGCCGGGACCCTGCAGCGGACGGTGGCGTCGATCCTCGGGTTGCCGCCGGCGCTCAGTTGTTGAGGCCGCCGACCAGGACCTGCACCTTTTCGACGACCGTCTCGACCGAGAAGGGCTTCAGCAGCACCTCGGAGCCGGGGAAGGTGGCGCCCAGGGCACGGCTGGCGGTGACGACCAGGACCGGGATGTGCGCCAGACGGTCGACCTTCTGCTTCTGCTCGTAGAACTGCCACCCGTTGAGGTCGGGCATCATCAGATCCAGCAGGATCAGGCGGGGGAGGTCCGCGCCGTCCAGCAGGCGCAGCGCCTCGCGGCCGCTGCTGGCGGTCTGGACCAGATAGCCGGCGTCCTCGAGCACGTCGACCAGGCACTGGCGAAGGTCGGCGTCGTCGTCGACCAACAGGATGTCGGGCACGGCGCTCATGTCAGCCGCGGGAGCTCGACACAGAAGGTGGAGCCGGAGCCGAGCTCGCTCTGCACGGAGATCGTCCCGTGGCAGGCCTCGACGATCTGCCGCGTGATCCAGAGGCCCAGTCCCAGCCCGGGGAAGTGCCGGTCCGAAGAGGCGCGTTCGAAACGCTCGAAGATGCGCGCGAGGGCGTCCGCCGGGATCCCGACCCCCGTGTCGCTGACGACCACCCGGACGGTGTCGCCGCTCTCCGACACCGTCACGTCGATCGGGTGGCCGTGCCCGAACTTGATCGCGTTCGACAGCAGATTCGTGACCACCTGGCCGATTCGCAGGCGATCCCAGCGGCCGGCGATGGCCTTCGGCCCTTCGACGCGAATGGCGCAGCCGGCTCGTTCCGCCGACTCGCGCACCAT
>JBJMQQ010000111.1:0-43218 GCA_045802645.1 Polyangia bacterium | reverse complement strand
TACATGAGGCCGAGATCCTCCCCTAGCCCCTTCATGATGGCCGGGATCAACGTGTCGTCGTCCAGGTGGGCTGTCTCCTTGACTCGCTTGGCTGACGGCCGGCGGCCACGCGGCACCATGAGACACGGGTTGGTTTCAGTGAGCTCATTCTCAATCGCCCACCCGAAGAACCGCGACAGCAGCGTGAACCGGTGGCGTTGCGTCTGGGGTGCCATCTTCGACGGGTGGTCGGCGAGCTCCTTCAGCCACGTCAACACCACACGGACAGTGATCTGATCGACCGTCATCCCCTTGAATCGGGGGATCAGATCGCGGGCGGTGATGAGCCTGTCCTCGTACGCCGCGCGGTTCTGGAGACCCTCGGCCCATTCCTTCAACAGGGCGCCGACGTCGTCCTTTCGCGTGTCGTCGATCTCCCACTCCTCGCCCCGGCTAATGGCGGTCTCGATCCGGGCCAATTCTTTGCGGCCATCGCCCTTCGTGCGAAGACCTTTGAAGGCGCGCATGACGTAGCGGGCCGAGCCGTCCGCCTTCGTGCCGACCTTGAAGGACAAATAGACGCGCGGACGGTCGCGGGTTCCACGGACGTGCACGCTTCCCATGACCCGATTGGGCCATGGTTTCGATACGGCGTCGATAGACTTTATGCTTACGCCGCGTAACGTACTGTTATCACGTGAAAACTATCCATCACTCCCAGGCGTCGTAGCTGTCCATTTGCATGGCGTAGTTGGCGCGGCCTTGGGTGGCGCTGCGGAGGTCGGTGGAGTAGCCGAACATGCGGCGCAGGGGGACCTTGGCGGTGATGACGCGTTGCTGGCCGCGGAAGCCGACGTCTTCGATCTGGCCGCGGCGCGCGTTGAGGTCGCCCAGGACGTCGCCGACGTTGGCCTCGGGGCAGCTGATCTCGACCTTCATGATCGGCTCCAGCAGGCGGGTTCCGGCCTCGCGAAACGCGTGGCGCAGCGCCTCGCCCACCGCGGCGCGCTGGCCGGCGGCGTTCGAGGCGTCCGGGCGGTACTCGATCGCCGTGATCGTGACGGAGATGTCCTCGATCGGATACCCCTGCGGTCCCGAGTGCATCGCCTCGCGCGCGCCGTCCATCGCCGCATCCAGGATTGCCTGCGGCGTCTCCGGGATCTTGGGCGCGCCCGGGTGCTGCGCAGGCCGCGGGATCTGCATCTTCAGCTCGTTGCCCGATGCGCGCGGGCGCGGCGCGACGTGGACGCGCGCGTGCCCGAAAAGGGTCTCGTCTTCGACGACGCGCTCGAACCGCGCCTCGCCGTCCGCCGGCTTGGCCAACGTCTCGCGGTAAACGACCTGCGGGCGACCGACGGTCGCCTCGACGCCGTACTCGACGCGCAGCCGGTCGACGATGACGTCCAGGTGCAGCTCGCCCATGCCGCGGATGATCATCTGCCCGGTCTCGGCATCCTCGCCGAAGCGGAAGGTCGGGTCCTCGTCGGCCAGCTTGGCCAGCCCGAAGTCCAGCTTCTCTTTTTCCGCCTGCGTTTTGGGCTCGATCGCGCGCGCGATCACCGGCTCGTAGATGTCGATGCGCTCGAAGATGATCGGGGCCTTCGGCGACGAGAGCGTGTCGCCCGTGCCCGCGTCCTTCAGCCCCATCGCGACGACGATGCTGCCGGCGCCCGCCCGCTCGATGCGCTCGCGCCGATCGGCGTGCACGCTGAAGAGGCGCGCCACCTTCTCGTTGCGGCGCGTGCGCGCGTTCTGCACGTCGTCGCCCGCCTTCAGGACGCCCGAGTAGATGCGCAAGTAGACGACCTTGCGTCCCTCGTCCATCGCCACCTTGAAGGCCAGCGCCGAAAACGGAGCGGTGTCGTCGGGCGGTCGCGTGGCCGGCTCTTCGGACCCGGGCACGGTCCCCACCATGGGCGGGACCTCCAGCGGCGACGGCAGGTAGTCGCAGACGGCGTCCAGCAGCGGCTGCACGCCCTTGTTGCGCAGCGCGGCCCCCGCCAGCACCGGGACGATCTTGCAGGCAATCGTCGCTTTGCGGAGCGCGGCCTTCAGCGCCTCCTCGTCAATCGGCGTCCCCTCCAGGAACGCGTTGGCGATCGTGTCATCCACGTCGGCCGCGGCCTCGATGGCTTTTTCGCGCGCGGCGGCAACCTCGTCGGCCATGGCCGCGGGGACGTCGTCCTCGCGCGGACCCTCGTCTTCGTCGCCCGAAAAATACAGCGCCTTGCCGCGAATCAGATCGACGACGCCCGCGAACCGATCCTCGGCCCCGATGGGCAGCTGGATGGGCACCGGGCGCCCGCCCAGCCGGTCGCGAATTTCCGCGACCGCCGCCCCGAAGTCCGCGCCCGCCCGGTCCATCTTGTTGATGAAGCAGATGCGCGGAACCTTGAACTTGTCGGCCTGCCGCCAGACGGTCTCGGACTGGGGCTCGACCCCGGACACGCCGTCGAACACGACGACCGCCCCGTCCAGCACGCGCAGGCTGCGTTCGACCTCGATCGTGAAGTCGACGTGGCCCGGCGTGTCGATCAGATGGATGTCGTGGTTGCGCCAGGCAAAGCTGGTCGCCGCGGCCGTGATGGTGATGCCGCGCTCCCGCTCCTGGGGCATCCAGTCCATGGTCGCCTCGCCCTCATGGACCTCCCCGATCTTGTGGATCCGTCCCGAGTAGAAGAGGAAGCGCTCGCTGACCGTGGTCTTGCCGGCGTCGATGTGCGCGACGATGCCGATGTTCCGGACGCGCGACATCTTGCTGGACGTGGGTTTCGAAGAGCTGGCGGCTGCCATGGGGCGGCGAAGTATATCCATAGAGGACGTGCTGGGGCAGATGTAGTTACGTGTAAGTATCGGTAAGCAGGGATGATCCGGACCACAATGTGGTTGCCGGCGGCGCGATGTAGGCGATAATTGATGACCCCGCGACACCCCCCAGGAGGTCTCTGATGCAGTTCAAGTCCGCGGCAATGGCCGCTCTCGCGCTTCTGATGGTCACCGGCGGCGTCAGCCGCGCCGAAAAGAAGAAGAAGGATTCGGGCGGCGAGGTCACGACCGGCATCGACAAGCAGCTGGAGTGGGAGAACAAGGTGGTCGGGCCGAAGGCGGGCATCGACAAGGACCACCTGGCGGCCGTCCAGGAGCAGGGTCGCCGCGAAGAGGCCCAGCGCAAGAAGGAGCCGCCGAAGAAGCAGGCGCGCGCCGAGGGCATCAACGGACCGGCCAGCTCGACGCTGCCCACCATGGACATCGAGAAGGCCTCCTCCGGCAAGAAGTCTCCCAAGAAGGTGGCCTCCGCCGAGCCGCACAAGAAGGACTCGCTGGATAACCTGCTGGATTCCGAGGGGATCAAGCCGGACAACCCCAGTGGCGGGCGCACCGGTGACGACGGCCTGAACAGCCTGCTCGCCTCCGACTCGTCGTCCGGCAAGAAGTCCGCCGGCTCGAAGAAGCACCGGCGCTAGCTCGCCTGCCGGGCTACTTCGCCCGCGGATCGTCGCCCGAAAAGAGCGCGAAGTAGACGAACGCCTTGTTGGCGGCGCCGACCAGCGGAAGCAGGGTCGGCGTCGCGCACTTCGGCGTCGCGCAGAACGGCAGCGCGGCCACGGACGCGCCGTAGGCGTCGTTCGCTCCGGCGCTGCGGTCGGCCAGGGTGGCCGCGCGCGCCGGACCGACCTGGACGCCGCCGAATTCGATCACCTCGCCGGCGCCTTCCTGGCCGTTGGTCGTGGCCGCCGGATCGCCCACGAAGACGGTGTCCAGCGGTTGCCCAACCTCCGCCAGGCTGGCCACCGCGGCCCCGAATTCGCCTGTCGCGGTGTCGCCGGTCAGCGTCGTTTTCGGCGTGGCTCCGGCCGCGAGGGGCGCCTGGTAGATGTACGCGTGCTGCGGCGGCGCGCCCACCACCAGGTTCAGCCCCGTCGCCTGAAACCGCCCCACGGCCAGCGACCGGCCGAACTCGGGCTCGCCGCCCGGCGCCGTGATCGAAAAGAGGCAGGACAGCGTTGCCGCCGCCTTGTCCGCCGCGAAGAACGAGACGTTCCCGGGTCCCCCGACGCCCGGCGTTCCGATCGCGATCACCGCCCCACCGCCGGTCAGCGGCGCGATCAGCACGGCGCGCTGGATGCGGTCGCTGGCCACGACGGAGCTGGCGAGCGCAATCGGGCACGCCGCCGACGTGGTCGCGGCCAGCTCCGTCGCGCCACCATCGGCGTACACGTGTAGTCCAGTCGCCGATGCGACGACCTTGTCCGGCGTGGGGCCGCCGGTCAGGGCGCCCGCGGCCAGACCGATGCCCAGGTACGGCTCCGCGGCCACGCCCAGCGTGATGCCCGGGAATGCAACGACGGTCGGCGGCGATGCGGCAAGGTCCAGGGTCATGACCGCGCCGCCGCCGGCCAGCAGGGCCTGATCCGTGCCCGGGATGGCGGCCATCGCCGTGACCGGCTGGCCCGCCAGGTCGTCCAGCGTCGGGCTGGTCACGAGGTGAGCCGAAGCGGACCCACCCGGGCTGACGGTCACGTAGGAGACCGCGGTCTGCAGCAACGCGGAGGTCAAGAACCGGGCCGCCGCCGACCCGTCGCTGGGCGGCGGCGTCGCCACGAGCAGCTGGGCGAAGTCGTTGCCGGCCGGATATTCGGAAGGCGCCTCGATGGCCAGCACGGGCGTCGCGCTCCGAAGCGAATCGAAGTCGCGCCAGTCGCACCCGCTGCCGCCCGCGACCAGGACCACCGCCGCCGTCAAAATGTCCCGCGCGCGCATCAGAACCTCCCCCACAGGGCGAGACCGGTCCCCTCGGGACTGAACGTCGGGGCCAGGCTGATGGTGTGGTGCTCGGTCACGCCGGTGCTGTCCGGTCCGTGCTCGAGGAGGCCGTAGATGGACATCGCGGCGATGATGGCGCCGATCCCGAACAGCACGTCTGCGCTGATGGCCTCGATCTTTCCGCGCGTGAAGCGCGAGTCGGTGTTGTCGACCAGCACGCCGTTCTTGATGTCGGTGTTGATGCTGTCCTTGGTGCTCTTGGACAGCGCGCCCACGTACGCGCCGCCGCCCAGGAACACCAGCGCCACGATGCCGGTCGTGATGGCGTGGCCGCGCGGCGGGCGTGGCGACATCTGCACCTCGATCGCGGTCTCGAGGCCGCGGCCGACCTCCAGGTCGGTCGTGTAGTCCTCGAAACCCTTCCTCTCGACGCGCAGCTTGTGCTTGCCGGGTGCCACCTCGGCCCGGCACGGCGTCGCGCAGCCGAACTTGTCGTCGACGACCAGATGGCCGCCGACGGTGCTTCGCCCGGTGATCGTGACCCACCCGGCCTGCGCCGGCTGCATCGTCATCGTGTGCTGGGTCGCCGTGCCGGCCGGGACGTCAATCTCCTGCTGCAACGGCTGCCACCCGAACTTCTCCAGAAAGATGGTGTGCTTGCCCGGCTTCAGCTGCCCCGTGTAGGGCGTGCGGCCGATGGCACCGATGTCCTTCCGGTCGATGTAGAGATCGGCGCCGACGACGTTGGACGCGATCTCGATCCACCCCAGGTAGTGCTCTTCCGAAAGCGCGATGTAGACGTCGATCAGCTTGTCGGAGCGCGGGCTGACGGCGCGCTCTTCCGGCTTGTAGCCGCGCGACTCCAGGATCAAGCGCACCGGCTTCGATTCCAGCGAGCCGTGCCAGGGCGTTTTCCCAAACGGGCCCGACCGCTTGTCGTTCAGGTAGATCGTCGCCCCCTGTGGCTTCGAATCGATGACCAACAAGCCCTTCGTGTCGATGTCCGGCAGAACGGGAGCGGGAGCCGCCGCCGGTGCCGGCGGAGCCGCCGCCGGTGTGCCCGGCGTCGCGGGTGGAGCCGTCGTTCCGGGCGGCGCCGCTTCGGTACCCGGCGCCGCGGCGGCGACCGGCGGCGCGACGGCCACCGGGGGCGGAGGCGGCGGCGCCAGCAACTTCTCGATCACGTCCAGCCGCAGCTTGACCTGGGCGGCGTCGGTCGCGTTGGGATCGTCCTGCAGGTACTGCTGGAAGTACTGCTTGGCCTTGTCCAGCTGCTTGGCCTTCTCGAACGAAACGGCCACGTTGAACAGGAAGGCCGGATAGGCCTTCTTGCCGTACGCCTCCAGGAACTTGCCCGCGGCGGCGTCGAACTCGCCGCGCACGAACAACGTTTGGGCCGTTTCGAAGTCGTCCTTTGCCTCCGCCAGCGCCTTGTCGGGCGAGTCCTCCGCCGCGCGCGCGATGGCTGTGGTGCCGAACGACGAGAGGACCGCAAGCAACACCGCCGCAGCACGAAGGCAGACACTCGTCATCGGACTACGATTAGAGAGTAGAAGCGCCGGGGTATCAAGGTTCCCACCACTTCCAAACTCCGAATTCTCGGTTATCGTGGAACGATGGCAACCGATACCGCCTTGCGCGAGGTGACGGTCCTGGGTGCCGGTGTGATGGGGGCCGCCATCGCGGCACACCTGGCAAACGCCGGCCTGCGCGTCCGCCTGCTGGACATCGTCCCGAAGGACGCGCCGCCCCCCGGTGGCGACCGTCGCGCTCGCAACAAGATCGCCCTCGCCGGGATTGAAGCGGCGCGCAAAGCGAAGCCCGCCGCCTTCTTCTCACCGCGCTTCGAGACGCTGCTGACCGCCGGCAATCTGGAGGATGATCTCGAGGCGGCGGCCGCGAACAGCGACGTCATCATCGAAGCCGTCATCGAGAACCTGGCCATCAAACAGAAGCTGTACGAACGCCTCGACAACTACGGCGGGCGGGCCGTGATCACCTCGAACACGTCGGGGCTGCGGATCGCCGAGCTGATGCAAGGGCGCAGCGCCGGGTTCCGGGCGCGGTTTTGTATCACCCACTTCTTCAACCCGCCTCGTTACCTGAAGCTGGTCGAGATCGTGGCCGGCGCCGACACGTCGCCCGAGACGCTGGCGCGCGCCGAGGCCCTGTGCGGGACGATCGCGGGCAAGGGGCTGGTCCGCGCCAAGGACACCCCGAACTTCATCGCCAACCGCATCGGCACCTTCGCGCTGATGCGAACCCTCGACGAGGCCGTCAAGAAGGGCTACACGGTCGAGGAGGTCGACATGGTGTTCGGCCCCGCCACGGGCCGCCCCAAGAGCGCCGTGTTCCGGACCGCCGACGTCGTCGGGCTGGATACGCTGATGCACGTCACGCGCAACTGCGCCGAGGCGCTGACCGGCGACGAGCGCCGGGACGTCTTCAATCCGCCGGCGGTCCTGACCCAGCTGGTCGACCGCAAGTGGCTGGGCGCCAAGACCAAGCAGGGGTTCTACAAGAAGGTCGGCAACGACATCCTGCAGCTCGATCTGAAGACGCTGGAGTACGTGCCGCAAAAAAAGCCGCGCTTCGATTCGATTGGCGCCACCCGCGGCGTCGACGACGTCGACGAGAAGATGCGGCGCATGGTGGCCGGCAACGATCGCGCCGCGGAGCTGGCCCGCACCGTCCTTTACGAGACGCTCATCTATTCGGCCAATCGTCTGGGTGAGATCGCGGACAGCATCAGCGACATCGACCGCGCGCTGCGCTGGGGGTTCGGCTGGGAGCGCGGCCCCTTCGAGACGTGGGACGCGCTGGGCGTGAAGGCCACCTCCGCCAAGATGGAGGCGGCCGGCTACACCGTTCCCGGCTGGGTGCTGGAGCAGATCTCCGCGCAGGGCGAGGGGATGAAGTTCTACCGCAGCGAGGGGCCGGGCCGGCGGGCCCAGCTCGGGCAGCGCGGCGGCTTCACGCCCGTGACCGAGAACCCGCGCCACATCTCGCTGGATGCCGTGCGCGCGCGCGGCGGCGAGGTCGAGCGCAACGGCAGCGCGTCGATCCTGGACCTCGGCGACGGCGTCTTCTGCCTCGAGTACCACGCCAAGATGAACGCCATCGATCCCGACATCGTCGACATGACGATGAGGGCGGTCGATCGCGCCGAACGCGACGGCGTGGCCCTGGTGATCGGCAACGACTCCGCCGAGGCGTTCTGCGCCGGCGCGAACCTGTTCGCGCTGATGGTGGCGCTGGGCCAGGGGCAGTCGCAGGCGATCGACGCGATGGTCGTCGGGTTCCAGGGTGCCTGTAACCGGACGCGGTACGCGCGCGTGCCCGTCGTCGCGGCCCCGGCTGGGCTGGCGCTGGGCGGCGGCGGCGAGGTCATCATGGGGTGCCAGACCGTTCGCGCGGCGGCCGAGCTGTACGTCGGCCAGGTCGAGGTCGGGGTCGGCCTGATCCCGGCCGGCGGCGGCTGCATGGAGTTCGCGGCCCGCGCGTCGGCGCGCGCCAGCGACGACCCGCAGTTCGACATGCTGGCGCTGGTGCGGACGCCGTACCTCACGTTGGCGACGGCGCGCGTGGCGACCAGCGCCGAGGAGGCGCGCGACCTGGGGTTCCTGCGCCAGGGGGACAGCATCTCGATGGCGCGCGAGACCCTGATCGCCGACGCCAAGGACCTGGCGCTGGGGCTGGCCCGCGCCGGCTACCGCCCTCCCCCGCCCCGACTCATTCGCGTCATCGGCGAGACGGGCGCGGCCACGCTGCGCGCTGCCCTGCACAACCTCCTGGGCGCCCACCAGATCAGCGAGCACGACGCCAAGATCGGCGCCCATCTGGCCCGCATCATCTCGGGCGGATCGGTGCCGGCCGGGGCGACCGTCTCGGAGCAGCACATTCTCGACCTCGAGCGCGAGGCGTTCCTCTCGCTGTGCGGGGAACCCAAGACCCGCGAACGCATCCAACACATGTTGTCGAAGGGCAAGCCCCTTCGGAATTGAGGAACAGCCACATGCGTGACGTCGCCATTCTCTCCGCGGTCCGCACCCCCATCGGGCGCGCGCCCCGCGGCGTCTTCAAGAACACCCGCCCGGACGACCTGGGCGCGCTCGCCACACGCGAGGCGCTGCGTCGGGCCGAGATCGCCCCCGCTGACATCGAGGACGTCGTCCTCGGTTGCGCGCACCCCGAGGCCGAGCAAGGGCTGAACGTGGCCCGCCAGGTCGGCATGCTGGCGGGGCTGCCCGACGAGACGCCGGCCATGACGATCAACCGGTTCTGTTCGTCGGGCCTTCAGGCGACGGCCATCATCGCCGACCGCATCGCGTCCGGATCGATCGACGCCGGCCTCGCGGGCGGGCTGGAATCGATGTCGCTGATCCCGATGGGCGGCGCGAAGATCGCGCTGAACCCGGCGGTCGTCGACCAGTTTCCGGACGCGCACATCCCCATGGGAAACACGGCCGAGAACGTCGCGCGCCAGTTCGGCGTCAGCCGCGAGCAGCAGGACGCGTTCGCGCTGGCCAGCCACCAGAAGGCCGTCGCGGCCTGGACGCGCGGCGACTTCGCCGGCGAGGTGGTGCCCGTCAAGACGCGCGTCTTCGACGGCGAGGTCTGGCGTGACGTGACCGTCGATCGCGACGAGGGGCCGCGCGCCGACACGTCGCTGGAGAAGCTGGCGTCGTTGAAGCCGGCGTTCGATCCGACGGGGACGGTCACCGCGGGCAACTCGTCTCCGCTCAACGACGGCGCGGCCGCGGTGGTGCTCGCATCGGTCGACAAGGCCAAGGCCATCGGGGCGCGCCCCCGGGCCTACTTCCGGGCGTTCGCGGTGGCTGGCGTGCCGCCCGCGATCATGGGTATCGGGCCGGTGCCCGCCGTTCGCAAGCTGCTGGCGAAGACGGGGCTGTCCGTCGACCAGATCGATCTTTACGAGGTGAACGAAGCGTTCGCGTCTCAGGCGGTCTACTGCTTGCGCGAGCTGGGGCTGCCGCTTGACCGCGTGAACGTCAACGGCGGCGCGATTGCGCTGGGGCATCCGCTGGGCGCCACCGGTGCCCGTCAGATCGCGACGGCGTTGGCCGAGCTCGAGCGCCGCAAGGGGCGTTACGCCGTCATCACGATGTGCGTGGGCGGCGGGATGGGCGCGGCTGGATTGATCGAACGCGCCGGCTGAGCTTCAAGAGTGATAACAACGACAATGTAGGGCCTTCACGGTTCTTCAACGACGGAGGACGTAAGCGTAGGGAATCCTCGGAGGAATACGACAATTCGCGCGTCAACGGCATGGCGATTGCCTTTTGCAATCCGTAGCCAGTTGGCGCAATGTCGTGCGCAAACCTTCGAGGAGCCCCCTCATGATTCGTTCGTCCTGTTCGTCTCTTCGCTCGACATCGTTGGCCACGCTGATGGTCGCCTCGCTTGCCCTCTGGGGTTGCGGCGGCGACGGAGGTGGTGGTGCTGAAGGCGGCAATGGTGGTGCCGCCAAGGGTGGGTCAGCCGGTCATTCGAGCGGCGGATCGAACACCGGCGGTCGCGCCGGCGCGGGCGCTGGCGGAACCGCCGGCGGGTCCGCGACGGGCGGAGTCGGCGGCGCGCTGATCGGCACGGGCGGCGGCGGCGGCACCACGACGACCGGCACGGGCGGCGGCGGCGGCAATACGACGACCGGCACGGGCGGCGCAGGCGGCACGGCCGGGAGCACGACGACCGGCAGCGGCGGTGGCGCCGGCAACACGACGACGGGCACCGGCGGGACGGCCGGCAACATGGGCGGTCACGGCGGCGCGGGCGCGGGCGGCGCCGGCGGTGGCGTGGCTGGAATGGGCGGGCACGCCGGCGGCGGTGCCGGCGGCGGCGGCAACAACTGCCAGACGGCGGCCAACTGCAACGACAGCACGAAGGTGTGCGTCAACAACACCTGCGGCGTGTGCACGTCGAACAACGACTGCACGGCGGCGTATGGCACGAACCACGTCTGCCACAACGGCGCCTGTATCGCCGGCAATTGCCTCGCGAAGGGCGACTGCACCAGCAGCGGCCTCATCTGCGGCGCGCAGACGGCGTTCACGTGCGGTACCTGCGGCGGCGCCAACGGCGATGCCCAGTGCGCGAGCGAGTACGGCGCGAACCACATCTGTAACGGCGGCGTGTGCGTCGCCGGCACCTGCCACGACAGCACCACCTGCGGCGCGGGCCAGGTTTGCGACCTGACGACGCACACCTGCGGGGGCTGCGGCAGCGGGACGGGCGGCGATGCGGCCTGCCATGGCGACGCAAAGTACGGCGCGACCTACATCTGCCAGAACAACGCCTGCATCGTCGGCAACTGCCACACGGCGGGTAACTGCAACGACGCGACGAAGGTCTGCAACAACTTCACCTGCGGCGGCTGCGGCAGCACCACCGACTGCACGAACGCCTACGGCACAAACCACGTCTGCTCGAACGGGTCCTGCATCTCGGGGAACTGCAACAACTCGACGGAGTGCGGTGGCAACCAGCTGTGCATCAACCACGCGTGCACGGCCTGCACCGCAGGGTCGACCGGCGACGGGCAATGCGTGGCGGACACCGCGTACGGCGCCATGCACATCTGCCTGGCTGGCCAGTGCGTCGCGGGCGACTGCCACGACACGTCGGCTGACTGCACGGGCGGCCGCATCTGCGGCGCGACCGTTGCCCATGTCTGCGGCTCCTGTGGCTCCGGCGCCACCGGCGACACGGCCTGCAGGACCAACACGACCGCCTACGGGACCGGTTACATCTGCCTCAACGGCGGGTGCACCCAGGGCGATTGCCACGACGTCAATTCCGAAGACTGCACCGCCGGCAAGATCTGCGACGCGACGACGCACACCTGTGGAAGCTGCTCGGGTGCTTCGACCAGCGCCGCCGATAGCCAGTGCAACGCGGTCCCGCGCTACGCCGGCGACATCTGCGTCCAGGGGCTGTGTGGCGCTGGTAACTGCCACGGCACCAGCAGCGACTGCACGGGCGCGAACAGCGGAGAGATCTGCGGCGTCACCGTCGCCAACACCTGCGGCAAGTGCACCAGCGACGCCCAGTGCAAGTCCGACCAGGTCTACGGCAGCGGTGACATCTGCAACATCGCGACCGGCAAGTGTGTCAGCGCGACCTGCGCGAACAACAACGCCGCTTGCTCGGCCAACACCTCCGACTTCTGCTGCTCCAGCAGCTGCGTCGCCGGAAACTGCTGCGTCGACAACGACTGCGGCGCGGCGGGTACGGCTTGCGTGAACCACACCTGCACGGCTTGCAACGCCGTCAGCGGCAACAAGTGGTACGTCGACCCCGTCAACGGGAACGATCTGACCGCCACGGGCAGCGGCCTGTCGGGCAGCACCGTAGCCCCGGGCTGCGCCTTCAAGACCATCACCCAGGCGATCGCTCACATGCCCACCACGCCGTTTGCGGGCAGCCAGATCGTCATCGTGGGCAGCGCCGGAAACACCATCGGACTCGCCTCGGGCGATACGCTGCCTCTGATCCTGCCGAAGAACACCACGCTCACGACCTCGGGCGGTCCGGTCACGATCACCGTGCCTGCGGCGGGTGCGTTCAAGCTGAACAACGACAACTCGGCGATCTCGGGCGGCACCGGCGCGGCGCTGGTGCTGGACGGCAACAATCACACCGGCGGCATTGGCATCCTGGTGTCACCGGGGACCTCTACGTTCACGGCGAGCGTCTCGAACGTGACGGTGCAGAACACGTCCAGTGACGGCATCCGGGTGACGGCCGGGACATTGACCGTCGGAGCCGGCGTCGTCGTGACGGGATCGAACGCGGACGGCATCCGCATCAGCGGGGGCGCCGCCAACATCAACAACCCGTCGGGCACGCAGACGCTGTTCGCCAACAATGCCTCGCACGGCATCGAGGTCAGCGGCACGGGTTCGGTCAGCGTCACGGGAACGCCGGGAACGCCCGTCCCGAGCAACGCGGGAACGGTCGTTTGCACTGGGAACACGACGGCGGGCATCCGCATCAACCAGACGCCCGGTGCGGCAGGCCTCGTCACGAACAGCATCAACGGCCTCGTGTCGTGGCAGAACAGCAACTACGGGATGCGGCTCTTCGGTGGGTCGAAGGTGAAGGTGCGAAACAGCCAGTTCCTGGGCAACACGCAGTACGGGGTGATCGTCGGCAGCGGTACCAACACGCCGGAGGGCAACGACCTGTCTGGGCTCGACCTGGGATCGGCGGGTGACCCTGGCAAGAACTACGTGCAGGTCCCGTTGGGCGCCGCCGGCCTGAACGCCAGCGGTGGGCTTTGCGTCGCCCTGACCGCCTGCACGGGCGCTTGCATCACGGGCGGTCCGCTGACCGAAAACCTGTCCGCGCAGGGGAACTTCATGGTGTCGGCGACCGGCAACCTGCAGGTCGACTGCTCGAGCAGCACGTCCGCGATCACCAAGGGGACCTGCGGCGGTCTGCGTAGCGACGGCATCAACGCCGCAGCGGCCATCACGACGACCGTCGACATCGCCGGCTGCATGTAGCCGCTCGATCGGCCGGCCCGCCGCAACCACGCGCGGGCCGGTCCGATAAGCCAGCGTGACCCCTCGCGCTGGCTCCTTCGCCCTGGCCCTGGCCGGGGCGTTTGTATTTTGGGCCGGATGCGGCCTGGGCGTGCCGCCCGCGTCGGCGGCCCCAGCTGGGTCGGTTCAGCTGCTGATCGAGCCAGAGGCCGGCCCACGCGCCGTGCTGAATTTAATCTCGGGCGCCCGTCAGAGCGTCTGGGCCGAGATGTACCTGCTCACCGACGGCGCCGCCCTTGCCGCGCTGGCGGCGCGCGCGGCGGCCGGCTGCGACGTCCGGGTCTTGCTGGAGCCGGCGCCCTATCAGGCAGAGACTGCGAACCAAACGGCCTTCGCGCGGCTGGGCGCGGCGGGCGCCGATGTTCGCTGGTCGACGCCGCGGTTCACGTACACGCACGCCAAGATGCTGATCGTCGACCATGCGGCGGTGGCGGTCCTGACTCTCAACCTGACGGGGTCCGGCCTGGGCGGTAATCGGGAGTACGCGGCCGTCGACAGCGACCCGGTTGACGTGGCGGCGGCCGAAACGCTCTTCGCAGCCGATCAGATCGGCGCGGCGGCCGGCACGCCCGGCGGCCGGCTGGTGACCTCGCCCGAGTCGTCGCGCCAGACGATCGCGGCCCTCTTCACCGGCGCCCAGGCGACGCTGGCGATCGAAACGGAAGAGCTCGCGGATGGGCGCGCCGTCGACGCGTTGCTCGCGGCGCGCGCCCGCGGCGTGGCGGTCACGCTGGCGTGGCCCGGACCAGCAGCCGGCGCGCCCCGCCCCTTCCGGACGCTGGCCGACGCGGGAGCCACGGTCCGCGCGGTCGACGGGCCGCCCATCCACGGCAAGGTGATCGTGGCCGACGGGCGACGCGTCTACGTGGGCTCCGCGAACCTGACCGCCACGTCCCTGGACGCCAACCGCGAGGTCGGGCTGGCCCTGGATGACCCTGTATTCGGCGGCACGGTGGGCGCGACCGTGGCCGCGGACGCGGCGGGCGGGATCCCGCCCTGAAGGCCGGCGCGCGCTATGATTCCGGAATGCCCCCGGCGGACCCCAGCGACCGCGAAGCCTACCTGGAAGAGCAGATCGCCCGGCAAAAACGGGGCGAGCCCGTCGACGTCGACTGGGTGCGCGCCGAGCTCGATCGGGTGCGCCGGCAACAGGCGGAAACGCTGGCCCGCACGCAGCGCCGGCTGCGGTGGCTCGTACTGATCGCGGCGATGATCCTGACGGTGCTCTGGCTCAAGAACGGCGGGCTGGCGGGCGCTGGCGGCCTGCCGGTGCTGGGGCTGATCCTGACCGGCTTCCTGGCATCCTTCATCCTGGGCCGCCGCCGCCCCTAGCGTAATGCGCGGAGCGCCCGGTCCAGCGCCTCGCGCCGATCGCCGACCTCGGCGTCGCGGGCCTGCCGGATCAGGGCGGCGGCCTCCTCGCCGCTGAGGCGCCCCAGCCCCGATTCAGCGGCGGCGCGCACGGCGCCCGTCTCCTGGCGCACGGCTTCGATCAGCACCAGCGTCGCGGCCGGCGTGCCGATCCGGCCGATGGTCTCCAGCGCGGTGACGCGCACGCGTTCGTCCGTCGACTCGCGGAAGATCCGCACCAGCGGATCCAGTCCGTCGGCGAACTTGAGCTGGCGCAGCGCCGCCAGCGCTTCGGCGACCACCTGCGATGCGCTGTCCGCCAGACCGCGCCGGACGAGGCCGAAGCTCCGGCGCACGCAGACCTCGCCCACGCCGCGCATGACGCCCGCCCGCACCTCGGCAGACGGATTTTCGAACAGCCGCTCCAGCGGACTGAGCGCGTCGTAGTACTTCACGTTGCCAAGGGCGACCGCCAGGCCGGCCAGCGCCGCCGGGTTCTCCCACGAGAAGCTGGGCGCGTTGCACAGCAGCAGCGCCCGCAGCGCCTGATGAGCGTACTGCGACGGCGGTCGCTCGACGACCAAGCGCACGAGGACGGCGGTCGGATCGCCGCCCAGCTCCCACTCGACGAGGTCCTGTCGCCAGATGTCCTGGTAGGTGTCGGGCCGGCGCAGGTATTCGGGAAAGGTCACCACCGGCGGCCGCGGCTCGGCCGGCATCGCGGCGTAACGCTGGGCAAGCGCCCGGTAGCGAGAGCGCCGCTTGTCGGCCAGCGGCAGCTCCGCGAGCTCGGCGTAGAACCGGCCACACGACTCCATGTCGCCCAGCGACGTCGCGGCGTCGATCGCGGCATGAAGCGCGTTGGCCGTCAGATCGACCGGACCGCCGGCCGACACGTTCTCGTGCGCGGCGCGGTTCCAGGCCTCGATGGCGCGCGTCAGGTAGTGGCGATCGTAGGGCAGACCCGCGCGCAAGCTGTAGTCGGCAGCCTGGCGGGCCGCCATGGCCGCCGCGTGCCACTCCCCTTTTTCGACGGCGTAGCTCAGGAAATCGTCGTGGTACTGGATGACCTGATAGCGATCCTCCAGCGCGGCGACGACCCGGATCGCGTTGAGATACCCCTCCGACACGTTCTCGAACGAGCCGGTGTCCTTGCCGAGCCGCAGCAGCACGCTGTAGCAGTCGAACGCGCGCTCCATCTCGCCGCGGGTCTCGAACTCGTCGGCGACCTCCTCCAGCAGGCGCTGCGCGGTCGAGAACTGTCGCGCCGCGGCCGCGCGGTCGCCGATGCGCAACAGCGCCTCGGCCAGGTTGAAATGCGCCAGCACGGTCTCGTACGGACGCCCGGCCAGCCGCGGATCGCGCAGGACCCGCTCCCACTCGAGCCGGGCCGCCGCGCTGGCGCCGGCCGCCTCCAGCTCGATCGCGGCCAGCGCCGGGTGGCCGTGCTCGGACAGAAGGCGCGCGGCGTCGCCGTGATGCCCCAGGCGCGACGCCGCCAGCGCCCACTCCAACGGCCGCTCGGCCGGAAGGAAGTACCGCTGCGCCTCCGCGTAGCGACGCAAGGCCAGCAGCCCATAGCCGGCCTCACGCGTGCGGCCGAGGGCCAGGTACGCCGTGACGGCTCCCTCGAGCCAGGCCTCGTAGTGCGCCCGATCGGCCTTCACCGCGGACAGCAGCTGCCAGTAGTGCCCCAGCGCCTCCGTCGGCCGCCCGCCCCGCAGCGCCCGGTCGGCGCGTTCGCGCGCGTGGATCTCGGCCTGGTTCGGCATCAGGCGCCCGCCGCGTCGTCGATGATCTCCAGCGCGCGACGCCGCTTGTCGGCCGGCCGGGCCAGCGACGCCGCCGTCACGACCTGCACCCGATCCAGCCGCGGCAGGTACTCGAGATCCAGCGGCTGCGACGGAAGCACGAAGATGCCCGTGAGGTGCGCCAGCCGCGCCAGCGCCTCGACGGTCGGCAGCGGGATGTGGCACGCGCCGTGGGTGATGAACGTGAGCACCACCTGGCGCCCCTCCTCCCGCGCGAGCCGCTCGACCTCGATCGTCACATCTGAAAACACGCGCGCGTAGTTCCGCCCGCGCTCGGAGCGAAACGCCAGGAAGCGCGGGAGATCGCGGCGCGCCGCCCGCCCCAGATCGAACCGCGGGTGCAGCCGACTGTCGAAGAAGCGCAGCCAGACGTCGCCGCCCTGCAGCGAGAGCTTCTTGGCCAGCGCCAAAGCCAGCCCACGCGCGAAGATCTCACGCGCGCCGCGCATCGACGCGCTGGCGTCGATCAGCAGGAGATGCAGCCGCCGGGTCGCCTCGTTCTGGCGCTCGTGGCCGTAAAACAGCAGGTCATCGGAGAGCGCCTTCTGGACGAAGACGTCGTCGTCGTGCGCCAGCTCGCTGGGCAAGAGCGCGTCCACGTTCCCGCGCCGCTCGACCGAGACGTATCCGTCGATCGAGAACCGCTGCGCGGACGGGCGGCGCTTGGTCTCCAGCAGCGAGGGGAGCAGCTGCAGAGAGAAATCGACGACGTCGGTCGCGCCGCTTGCATTGCCGAGCAGCTGGTAGAGGTCGCCGAGGTCCGCGGCCCCGCCCTCCGCCGAGAACAGCCCCAGCAGGCGAAGCGCCCCGGCCTCGATCTGGTCCAGGCGGGCCAGCATGCCGCGTTCGTGGTCGACCAGACGCTGGATGAACGCCAGCGCCCAGCCTGGGTCGTGCGCCCGCGCCAGCGTGTCGCGGTCGGTGTCGTAGAGGTTCGACGACGGCGGAAGCTCGGCGGGGGCCAGCCCGCGTGGGGCCCAGCGCAGGAACACGTCACCGAGCACGCGCACCAGGATGACGGCCAGCATCTCGTCGCGCAGCGGGGCCGCCCCCAGCTCCGCGACGGCCTCCGAGGCGGCGACGCGGGTCAGCAACGTCTGGTACCGGCCGATCGGCGCCGGCACGCGACCCAGCTCGCGTCTCACCTGCCGGCCGCCGCCCAGGCGCCCGGCGGTCAACACCAGACCGAAGTCGTGCACGACCACGAGCGGCAGCGGACAGCCGAGCCGAGCCGTCAGATTCCACCACCCGGCGGCGGTGATGGCGTCGGCTGGCAAGGCGGGCGTGACCTGGCTGTAGACCAGGGTCGCGAGCTGCCGTCTCAGCTCGCGATCGGCGGCGTCCGTCGTCGCGTCTGCCACCCCTTCAGGCTACCAGACGCGCGAGCCAGAGAATGTCCTCAGACGACTTCGAGCCGGTCCAGCGCGTCGAAGCGGGCGCGGTGCGCGCGCTCATCGCGGGCGCCCAGCACACCCAGCACGGTGCCGTACACGCCGTGCAGAAGCAGCGTGAACAGCGCCGACCAGGGCTCTCCGCGCCCCAGGCCGAACTCCATCCAGCCCAGCAATGCGGGGACATACCAGACCTGCATGACCATCCACAGCGTCACGCCGAACGCCAGCCCGCGCCCGGGCGTCATCGGGCGCGCCAGGAACGAGAACAGCGCGGCGGCCCCGGCGCCATAGGCGAAGTGCGCCAGCGTCGTCGCGACGGCCAGCGGCAACGGCGCCCACGTGGGGAACAGCCGCATCGCGAACTCGACAGGGAACGGCCGGAACGCGACCGGCCCGTGGCTGAAAAGCCCCAGCGCCATCAGCAGCGTCATGGCAGCGGTCGCCGCCAACCCGATCAACGCCGCGCGCCCTGCCCGAAGTAGCTCCGCGTTGTATTGCCTGGTTTCCATCGCCCTCACCTCTTCTCTGAAACTGGAGGCGAAAGCGCGGCGGTCAACCGCGCCGGCGCAAGAGCAGCAGGTGCTCGCGGCGTGGCTGAGCTGAGAAGATCTGGGCCAGCCGGCGGTCGTGGATCGGCCGAGCTTGCGAAGCGCGCGCGACCGGCTCCAGCCCGACGGGTGCGCCCGCATCGGCGATGGCGTCCGGCGCGTACTCGGGGCGGCCGTCCACCACGCCGTCGCCCACGACCAGCATCGCGTGCCCGCCGGGACGCAGCACGCGCGCAATCTCGGCCACGAAGCGCCGCTGGTCGCCGCCCCAGTCCTCGGCGGGCGCGTCCCCGATGGCGGCGGTCCGCGCCCCCATCTGCGCGCGCCGGAAGTTGCGCAGGGGCAGCTCCAGCCAGACGAACCGGGCCGCGTGCTGGGCGGCGTAGTCGTAGGTCCCCGCGTAGGGCGGCGACGACACGATCAGCGCGGCGCTGCGGGCGTCGATCGGCAGGTCACGCGCATCGCCATCGATGACGCGTGGAACTGGCGTGCCGGGCGGCTGGCGCCGCTCGACCGCCGCCAGCCCGCCGGCCAGCTCCATGGCGCGATCGGACAGCATCCGGGACGGAACGCCGCGCGCGATCCGCTTCGTCTCGCCGTCGCGCGGCGCCTCGGGACCGCTGCGCATGAACTTCACCAGGATCGACGACAGGCAGAGGCGCAGCGCGCGGCCGACGGCGTCCGCCGGGGTTGCGAACACGAGCTCGCGCAACCCCAGCAGCTCGTAAAGGACGTGCGCATGAAATCGGTCGATCTCGCCCCGTGCCCAGGCCGGCACCACCGGGCGCTTGCGGCGTCGCGCCCGCTCGCCCGCCTCCTCCGCGATGCGCGCCGCTTCGGCGACCAGGCGCTGCCGGCCGGTCTCACCCAGCAGCGTCGTTCGCACCCGCGCGATGGCCGTGGCCAGCGGGCTGGCGTCGACGCCGACCGCCGCCCGCCCTGCAGCTTGGGCCTCGACCAGCACCGTGCCGCTGCCGCAGAACGGGTCGACGACCGTCTCCCCCAGCGCGCTCCACTGCGCGATCGCGCCGCGCGCGATCGACGGGTGCATGCGCCCCGCGTAGCTGTGGAACCCGTGCGTCAGCGAGCGGGCCGCCGCCGCGTCGACGGCGAAGAGCTTGCCCAGCACGGCGGCCGCGGCCGCGTCGCCGCCGGTGTCCACCGCCCCGCCCAGCGTCGAGAACGCCCGCCTGGCCCGCGGGGGGCGCGGCGGGGGCAGCACGCGTGCGGGACCCCGATTGTCGGCCCGCTTCAACTTGTCCACTTCGACGATTCGAAGACGCCTTCCAGAAGGCGATCGACCTCGGCGGCCATGGCTTGCGCGGTGTCGGTCCCGATGGTCTGCAGCGCGGCCCGGATGTCCTGCAAATTGCGGAGCTGCGAGAAGAGCTGCACGTCGGACAGCGGCGTGCCCCCCAGCAGCAAGCTGCGGATCGCCCCCAGCTCGACCAAGATTCCGTCGAGGTCACGCGCCCGCGGCCCGGCGGCGCGCGACTCCGGGTGCTCCTGGCGGTGCCGTTCCAGCACGGGTGCGACGATCTCTTCGCAGATCGGGATCTGGTCAACGCTGTTCCACACGTGCCGCAGCACGAAGAGGTCGCCGTCGTCGACGGCCGCTCGCCCGTCCAGCACCGCGCTGGCGGCGCACAGCTTCAGCAGCTTGACGATGCGCCGGTCGGATAGCGTGACCCCCTCGGACCGAATCTGAAAACAGAGCGATTTGTAGCGAGCCAGGAATTCCTCCGGGAACTGCAGCAGCGTGGCCAGGCGCGCCTGAAGCGCGCGAATCTCCGCCAGGGTCACCAGCGGCCGGACGGCGGGCTCGCCCTGCCCCACCAGGGCCTCGACCTCGGCACGAATGCCGCGCTCGATGAGCCCGTGAAAATGGAAGCTGTCCAGGTTGTCCGAAGAGGCGCGCACCAGGAATCGATCGAACACCGCGCCCAGCGCGTCGTCGTTGGGCACCTCGTTGGTCGCCCCGAACAGCGACGACAGCGGAACCTTGATGCTGGCCGACCCCGTGAAGAAGCGCCGCTCGTTCAGGATGCTGAGCAGCGCGTTCAAGATGGCCGAGTTGGACTTGAAGATCTCGTCCAAAAAAACGATGTCCGCGTCCGGCAGCATCGCGTCCACGCGGCGCAGGTAGACACCTTCGCGGAACGCCTTGATGTCGATCGGGCCGAAGATTTCGTTCGGCTCCGAGAAGCGGGTCAGGAGGTACTCGAAGTACCGGGCGTCGATGAGGCGCGCGAGATGCCGCACCAGCGCCGACTTGGCCGTGCCGGGCGGGCCGACGATCAGCATGTGCTCGCCGGCGACCAGGGTCACCAGCAACAGCCGGACCAGCTCAGCCTTGTCGAGATACCGGGCATCCAGCGCGCGCCCGACCTCGCGCAGCTTGTGGCCGATGCGCAGCGCTTCGGCGTCTAGCGCCGGCGCCACGGCCGTCGGAAGGGCTTCACCCGCGGACATCTTCCCTCATGATACCGCGACGGGGCGGGTCACGGGCGCCATCGCGAAGTCGGCGATCGACATCGCCGCCACCATGCGGGGCGAACCGGCGGCAGCCGCCTGCGCCGCATACCCGTCCAGCCGCGCCCGGAAGGCCCGGCCCAGATCGCTGTCAGCGGACACGTCGTCGGGCCAGACCAGCTGGGGCTGCGTCCGTTCGGCTGCAGTCAGGACCACGGCCAGCTCCAGGCCCGCGCCGGGCGGCCGCTGGCGTTCATCGACGACGGTGCGCCCGTCGGCCCGGAAGAGCACGTCCAGCCACACGAGGTGCGCCAGGAACCGGAGCGCGAACGCCGCCCCGTCGCCGGACGGCCGCAGGCCCACCGGCGGATCGTGGAGGCTCACGTACCGGTAAAGCGCCGCGGCCAGCGCGTCCCCCGCGCGCTCGATCCCCAGGTCCAGCGCGGCCCCGGCGACGACCCGGGCCAGCACGGGAAATCGGATGACCGACAACATCCGTCCCCAGCCAGGCGGCGGATCCAGGCGCAGCGGGTCCAGCGCTTCGCCCAGCGGGCTGGCCGCGTTCAGCTCGACGAACGCGACCCGGCCCGGACCGGGGATGCCGATCTCGCGCAGCCAGACGCGCGCAGCCTGTTCCACGCGGACCCGCCGCAGCCCCGGCAGCGCCGTGATCCGCGATGGCGGCGTGCGCCCGACGAACGTCTGCCGTCCCAGCCAGAACCGCACCGTCCGATCGACCCGGATGATCTCGCCCATCCGGCCCAGCACCGAATGGCGCGCCACCGCCTCGGCGGCCGTGCGCGGCGGGCCCACCGCGGCCAGCCCGCGGGCGGCAGCGGCGATCCGCTCTTGCCGGCGGCTCAGGCCGGGCCCGACCAGGTCGGGATGGCCCAGCGCCAGCAGATCGTGCAGCGCCGCCCCCAGCCGCACCGTCGTCTCGTCGAGCGCCGGCAGGACGGCGGCGGGCATGAAGCGACCGACCACCTCGGCGCGCGCCCGCGCGAGCGCCCGCACCGGGTCCGCGCCGCCGGCAGGCGCAGCGGCCATGCGGCGCGCGCTGTCGAGCACCCGCTTGATCGCGGTCGCGCCCAGCGGGCGGCCGACGTGCAAGGCACCGCCGCGAACCAGCGGCAGCAAGAAGTCGGGAACGAAGCGGGCCGGCGTCACGGACGCCCGAGCCCCCACAGCGGCATGGGGCCGAGCGGCTCGTTCTCGATCACCACCGGCTCTTCGACCGGCTGCTCCTGCCGCCCCAGCGCCTCGAGGTTGGCGACCGCCGGCTCCAGCTCGGCCAGCAGGCGCCGCTCGAACGGGACGATCGCCTCGGCGAGCACCCGCAGCGGCGCCGAGCCGAGGCTGGGGTAGAGCACCATCGCGCCGCCCACGGCCCCCAGGCGCTCGGCCAGGATCGCGGGCGAGACCGCCGGCACGAGGCGCGTCCCCATCGGGATCAACACCTCGGGCGCGCCCAGCTGCAGCAGCGTCCCGAACGGCATCCCTTCCAGTGTCTCCGCCGCGCGCACGAGGATGCCGCGTTTGAGCAGCGCGACCCGATACGCGCGCAGCGCCGACGGGGGCAGCGCGTAGACCAACCGCTGCAGCCAGGCGGCCTGCGTCCACGGAATCAGCGCGGCGACGGCCCGCCCGGGGCCGCCCCCCGCCTCGAGGCGCAGCGCCACCGAAAGGTCGGCGCGCGCGCCAGGCGCAGCGCCCCGCAGCTCCGCGCGCTCCAGGGTGGGCGGCAGGATCCGCACCAGGTCCTCGATCGCCGCCAGCGCCGGCAACGGGGCCACCTCGATCACGCCGCGCGGGGAAAACAGGTGCAGTCGATCCGCCGGGAAGCTGGCCCGGCACGACTCGAGGTGAATCGGGTGGCGGTACCCCGCCGCGACGGCGACGTGATTCGTCACCGGGATGTACAGCTCGACCCCCGGCGTGCGGCGCAGCAGCCCGTGCAGCCGGGGCGGCAGCCGCTCGATCCGGAACAGCCAGAACGCGCTCCCGGGCGAAAATGCGCTGGCCCCGGAGGTCTCGCAAAGAGCCGCCGCCGCGCGCAAAGGCTCGGGCGCTTGACCGGGGTCGCCGGGCAGCGGGCCCAGGGCGCCCGCGCGTCCGCCCGAAACGGCCGATGGCGACGGCAGGGCCCCCATGCCCCGCGCCCCCTCGCCGCGGTTTCCCAGCCGGTGCAGGTATTCGGCGATGACCGGCCCCAGGCCCCGGCGGGCGGTCAGGTAGACGGGCCCGTCCGGCAGCGCCCCTGCCCGGCCGTGCGGGCGCACCAGCGAAAGCCGCAAGAGCAGCTTCTGCAGCGGCAGCTCGCTCTCGACGCGGTAGGCGACCGTCTGCTCGACGCCGTAGAGGATCAGGTCGCCCTCGGCGTCGACGAGGCTGTCGACGTCGTACCCCAGCGGCGCCTGCGCGTCCCTGAACTGAACGAAGTGCTTGCCGGCCCCCGTGAACAGCTGGCCGCGCGCCATTCGCGCCGCGCGCGCCGCGGCTTCGCCCAATTCCTGCGAGGCGGCGGGCATCGAGACCAGAGCCTCGCGCGTGCCTGCCCCGCTGCGGGCGTAGACGATCCGAAACCCCGGCTGGAGGTCGTCCAGGCTCTCTTCGGCAGACAGGACGCGCAGGAACGACACCAGACGGTCGACCGCGCCAAACCGGGCGACCAGCTGCCGTCCCATCGCGGCGCCGCGCGCGTCGGCGGTCATGCCGGGCAGATTGAAGCGCGGCTGCCCGACCGCGACTCGGTGGAGCATGGGGAGGGTAATCATATGCCACGCCGCGCCTCCCGGGCGCTGTTAGGATCAGGTCCGTGACCCCCCGCGATCCGCGCGCGGCCGACCCGACGCTGAGCGTGGCCGCCGGCCGCGACCTGGTCGCGCTGGTCGGCCGCCTGGTCCGGGACCGGTCCTGGGACACGCTGACGGCGCTGTTCGCGTCCCTGGCGGGGGAAGAGGGGCTCCCCTCGGCGGCGCTGGGCGACCTGGACGCCGCCGCCCGGCTGGTGGCTGACGCGCTGGGCGGGCTGCCGGCGCCCAAGAACCCCCGGGGCGCGCAGGCCGACGAGCTGCGCGCCCTGTGCCTGGCGGTTGCCGATGCACTGCTGGACCGCTGCGCCCGGCCGCCCCTGACGGAGGTCGAACGGCGCGCGCTGGAGCGGGGCGCCAGCCTCCTGGAACGGGCCGGCGATCACCGCCGTGCAGCTTTGGCTTACGAAGATCTCGGAGCCGACGAGAAAGCGGCGCTGGCCTGGGGTGCGCTGGGTGACCTCGACCGGATGGAGGCGGCGCACGCGCGCGAGGAGCGCCGGCTGGCGACGGCGCGCGCGGCGGGCGAGACGCTGCGCCGGTTCGAGGCGCTGCTGACCGGCGGCGAGCGCTTGCGCGCCGTGATCGCGGCCGCCGCAATCACGGGCGTCGAAGAAGCCGCCACCCTGCGCGAGCGCGCGGCCGCGGTCGAGCGGCGGCTCTGTCGCGGCCGGGCCGTCACCCTGCGCGCCGCCGGTGATTTCTGGCTGCGCGTGGCGCCGCTGCCCGCCGACGTCGGCCGGGACGCGGACCTGGGCGTTCCGCTGCGCGATCCGGCTGTCTCGCGCCGGCACGCCACGCTGCGCGCCACGCCCGAGGGCGTCGTCCTCGAGGACTGCGGCTCGCGCGCCGGGGTGCGGGTCGGCGGCGCGCGCCTGCCGCCCGGGGTGGCCATCCCGCTGCGCGGCGAGGGCGAGATCGCGCTCGGGCCCACCAGCGCCCTGTCCTTCCGGCCTGCCGGCGACGGCCTGCTCGTCGAGGTCACGCGCGGTCTGGATCGCGGGGCGCGGGTGCTGGTCGGTGCGGCGCCGGTGCCCCTTGGGCCGGCCCTGCCCGCCGCCGACGGCCTGGCCGTTCAGGTGCTGCACGACGTGCTGAGGCTCGAGCGCCCCCCGGAGCTGGCGGTCCGCGTCGACGGTCACTTCATCGGGCCGGCGTGCGACCTGCTTCACGGTGACGTCATCGAGATCCCCTCCCGCGGCGTCCGCTTCGAGGTGGCATGAGCGACAGCGCGAGAAGCAACCGATGAAAGGCGAGGACCTCCTGGCCGACGCCGATCGCGCCGAGCGGGCCGGCGACCCCTTCGCCGCCGCGCTGGCGCTGCGGCGCCACCTGGAGAGGCACCCTGAAGACGCCGGCGCGCGCCTGCGGTTCGCCCGCTTCTTGATCAGCACGGGGGAGCGCGCGGCCGCGCGGCAGTCTCTGGAACGGCTCGAGGCGCTGCCCCGGGCGACACACGAGAACCTGCGGCCGCGCATCGATCGGTTTCTGGCCGAGCTCGACGAGGCAGAGGGCCTTCTGGCGTCGGCGGCGGCGCGCTGGGAGCGGCTGCTGGCCGACGACATCGACGATCCCGAGGCGCGCGCCCGGCTGGCGCGACTCCGGCCGACGACCGAAAGCGCCGGGGTGCCGATCCCGAGCCGGCCGGACGGCGGCGAGACGCTGGTCTCACCCGAAGGCGTGGACGCGCTTCGCTACCGGTTGATCCGGGAGATTGGCCGGGGCGCGACGGCGACCGTCTACCTGGCGCGAGACGAGGGGCTGGATCTGCCGGTCGCGCTGAAGGTCCTCCACCCCCAGCTCGCCGGCGCCCGGCAGACAGAGGCGCTGGCCCGCTTCTTCGGCGGCGCGCGCCTGGCGGCCGCCGTGCGCCACCCGGGCGTGGTCGCGATCTATGACGTCGACGAAGTGGCGCGCGCGCTGGCGATGGAATGGATCCCGGGCGGCACCTTGCGCGACCGACTCCGCGCCCACGCGGGCGGCCTGCCGGAGCCCGAGATCGACCAGGCGGCGCGAGGGCTGCTGCCGACGCTGAACTTCCTGCACGCGCGCGGCATCGTGCACGGCGATCTGAAACCGTCCAACCTGCTGCTGCGCGCTCCCGGTGATCTGGTGCTGGCCGACTTCGGGGCGGCGGCGCTGGTCGGCGCCGGCGGCGAATCGGGCGGAGGCACTCCGCTTTATCTGGCACCCGAGCAGCTGCGCGGCGCGCCGCGCGCGCCTGCGACGGATCTCTACGCGGCCGGTGCCGTGCTGTTCGAGATGGCCGCCGGCCGGCCGCTGCGCGCCCACGCCGATCTGTTGCGCGGCGACCCGGCTGACGCGTTCCCGGCGGCGGCGCGTGCCCTGCTGGAGGCGCGCGCCCCGACGCTGGCACCGATCATCGCCGCCCTTCTGGACGGCGACCCGGCCCGCCGCGCGCCTAGTAGAAGTTGACCTGCAGCGCGGCGTTGAAGTCGAGGACCATCGAGAAGGTCGGCAACCCCGCCAGCGCGTGGATCTCGCCGACGGCCGAGATGGACTTCGCGAGCTCGTAGTAAACGCCGCCGCCGATGCCCGCGACGATGGGCCCACCGAGGACCGTGTCCTTGAAGTCGGTGTACTTGTTGTTCTGCCCCTGGTCCGGGTAGACGATGAACCGGAAGCCTTCGCCGCCGCCAGCCAGCAGCGACCCGAAGAATCGGAGCTGGTTCTGCTTCGTGTAGAACAGCAGCTTGGCCAGCACGGAGATGGCCCCGCGGGCGCCGAACTGGGAGTACTGCGACGGCTGGCCGATATACTGCAACCGCCCTTCCAGCGAGATGGCGATGTCCGGGTTGAAGGCGTAGCCGACCTCCGGCGCCAGGTGGCCGAGACCAGCCCAGGCCAGACCGGCCACGAACTGGTCCTGCAGCGCGTGGAACTGCGGGTCGGGCGACTTGTTGACCGCCTCGAACCCCTTGCCCTTGGCGTAGCCGTACCCGGTGCCGATGCCCAACCCGATCCACCACTTCCGCTTGCCGAAGCGGGTGTCCAGACCCTCGCGGTCCTTGTCGACGTGGCCAAGGTGCAGGCGCGGGCCGCGCGGCCCGTCGTCGTCTTCCAGCGGGTTTTCCTCCTCGCCGCTGCCGCCGGCGTTGCTGGTCTCACCGGCCGACGACTCCTCGACGAGCAGGACGATGTTCGGGCTGTCGGGGCCGCCGTTCGCGACGACGGGCTTGCCGTTCGCGTTGCGTCCCTCGAAGTAGAACTGGATCGACTTGCCGGTCACCGCCTTCTTGGGGATCTTGGCCTGCAGCCACCCCTTCGGTGAGCGCGTCATCACCGTGTCCGTGTAGCCGTCCTTGCCCGGCGCCCGATAGGCGAGCACCACGGCCGCGACGGGCAGGTTGGCCGCGACGGCGCAGCGGAGCAGAAGCGGCTTGTCGATGATCGCCTCGTCCGGCGTCGGGCAGTCGAGCGCGTTGATGTGCACCGGCAGGTCGGGCTCGTTCCCTTCGTCATCGTCCGACGCGACGGTGCGCTTGGCGGGCTTCGGCGCGCTGGACGCCGTCTCGTTGCCTTCGGCGTCCATGACCGGGCCGCGCCGCTTGCCGTTCCCGGCGGCCGCGCCAGCGGCGGCTGCGCCACCACCCCCGCTGTGACTGCGCTTGGCCTCTTGAAAGGCCGCGTTCACGTCATTGCTTTCAATGCCCTTCGAAAGCTGGATGTTCGGATCGATGTCCAGGGCGCGGCCGAAGCTCTGCAGTCCCTTCTGGCGGTCCTTGAAGCCGGTGATGTAGACGGCGCCCAGGTGGATGTACGTGCGCGCCATGACGGGGTGGTTGTCGAGGCCGGCCTTCTTGCCCGTCATCAAGGCATCCAGAAGCCGCTTCTTCGCCGAGTCCCAGTCCAGCGTGTCGTAATCGTCCAGCGCCTTCTTGTTCATCGAAACCAGCTTGTCGATGACGGCCTGGTCCTGCGCAAAAGCGGTCTGCGACACCAGGGCTGCGCCCAGGAAAGCGAGGGAGACCGCCGAGAGGGCAACGTATTTGGAACGGATCATGGCGCTTCGCTTCTTTCTATTGCTGCGTGATCAAGAACTCGACCCGCCGATTCTTCTCCCGCCCAGCCGCCGTCTTGTTCGTCTCGATGGGTTGATCGGGCCCGTACCCCTGGGCCTGCATGCGGCTCGGGTCAATCCCGAGCCCGACGAGATGTTGCCGCACGGACTCCGCACGGGCCTGCGACAGCTGCATGTTGTGCGCGCGCTTGCCGCGCGAGTCGGTGTGCCCCTCGATACGAACGGTCATCGTCGGCCGCGACCGCAGGACCTGGGCGATCTCGTCGAGCAGCGAGAAGCTGCGCGGCTGAATCGTGGCCTTGTTCGTGTCGAAGAAGATCTTCTGTTTCAGCTCGATCTTCTCTTGGGTGACGACGATGTGCTCGTACTTCTTCGGGCAGCCGTTGTTGTCGGCCGGACCCGGATCGTTCGGGCACTTGTCAGCCGCGTCGAGCACCCCGTCCTTGTCGTTGTCGGGATCCGGGCAGCCGTCCGCGTCCTCGAAGTTGTCCTTGTCTTCGGGCTCGTTCGGGCACTTGTCGGCCTTGTCGGGGATCCCGTCGGCGTCGTTGTCCGGATCGGGGCAGCCGTCCGCGTCCTGGAAGCCGTCCTTGTCCTCCGGATCGTTCGGGCACTTGTCGGTCTTGTCGGGGATCCCGTCGGCGTCGTTGTCCGGATCGGGGCAGCCATCCGCGTCCTGGAAGCCGTCCTTGTCCTCTGGATCGTTCGGACACTTGTCGACGTTGTCGGCGATGCCGTCGCCGTCGGCGTCGCCGGGCTTGGTGGGCGCCGGCGGCGGAACGCAACGGTCGCGCGGCGACAGCCGGTAGGCCTCGCGCGCGTTCTGATCGGCGACGCGCAGGTGATCGCGCGCGCGGAAGTAATCGCCCTGATTCAGCTCGCGTTCGACGAATTCGACGTTCGTGTCAGCCAGCGCCAGCTCGCGCGGGGCGCACTTGTACGCGCCGTTGTCGCGCGCTTCCTTGGCAATCGTCCGAACCTGACGGATGTCGCTCTTCATCTGCGCGCCCGCGCAACCGGCGGCGGTGAGCGCGATCAGCAGGGCCAGAACGTGGCGTTTGAATCGATCCATTACGGCGTCCCGGGCGCTTTGGCGCCGCGCTCACGCGCGCGCCGCTTGGCGGCCGCCGTGGCCGGATCGTCATCGTCGGCCGGCGCCGGCTCTTCGTTCTGCGTCTTGGTCTGGTAGTGGGCGTTCTCGGCTTCCTTTGCCATCCGCTGGACGGCAATGGCGCGGGCGAGGTTCGCCTGGTCCTCGGCTTTGTGCCCGTAGTCGATGGCGTCCTCGTACTCGGCGTGCCCCGCTTCTTCGCGCGCCTTGTGCAGGTACTCCTGCGCAGCCGTGTACTCGTACGGCGCGTAGCGGTCAGCGGACGCCAGCTTGGCGGCCGAGACCGCCGAGGCGGCGCGGTTGCCGACTTGGTTGATGTATTCGACCGGTCCGCAACCGAGCGCCAAAACGCAGGCGGCCGGCGCAAGAAAACGCCGAACGGTTGACGATCGCGGCCCAGAGCGGGTTCCAGCGGCCATTATTCGGCGCAATTCCGCCCGACCGTAGCAATTCACGTCCGGCCGGTCAATTGATCAGACAGACCCGCGCCACCGGTCTTGCGCGGCGAGTCCATCCGCGATATGAGCGAAGCCAGTCTCTTTTGTCGACACGCCCCTACCCCTTCGGAGGTCTCACGGTGAAACAGTTGATCGCCTATTTGCTCGATCACGCGATAATCGATTTCTCCGGCGATCTCACCCTGGACATGGTTCGGGATTTCCTGCGTGACGACGACAGCCCCGAAGGACGAAAGCTGCTCGGCAAGCTGGTCGAGGACCGCGGCGTCGACGACATGGTCGTCACCCTGGCGGACTGCCTGCAGGACTACCTCCGCACGGGCGTCAACGAAGAGACCGTCCGCGAGCAAATTCGCCTTTACAGCGAGAGCTGAGCTAGGCCGCGCAGCCGCCCTCGCCGCCCTGCTGGGGTGCCTGGGCGGAGCCGCTGCGTGCAGCACGACCGCCGGGGAGACCCCCTATGTCGGGACCTGCGCGCCGATGGACATCGTCGCCTGGTCGCCGCCGTCCCAGGCCGAGAGCGTGCCGACGGACAGTCCGATCACGCTCACGTTCTCGGACTACCCGGACCCGGACACCGTCTCGCTCGGCAGCGTGGTGGTGACCTCGGGTCCGTACCGCGTGCCCGAGGCCTACCGGGTGGACCTCCTCACGCGGTCCGTGTGGATGAGCCCCATCTCGCTGCTGACGCCCAACCTCGGCTATTCAATTACCGTCTCGCCGGTGCTCAAGTCGCTGGCTGGTTGCTCGGTGACGCGGGCCCATGCCGAGTTCACGACCGGAGGCGGCCCGACCGGGCACGCGCCGCCGCCCGCACCGACATTTGCCGACATCGGCCCCATCTTCCCGGCCCGCTGCGCGTCCAACTGCCATGCCGACCCGGACGGTGGATGCCTGGCCGCCCCCGCCGCCGGGGTGTCGCTGTGTCTGGCGGAGGCGCGGCAGGCGCTGGTCAACGTCCCCTCGCGAGAGCTGGCCAACCTGGTCCTGGTCAGCCCATTCAGCGCCGCCCGCAGCTACTTGATGCGGAAACTGATACCCAGCGGACCCGATGGCGGCCCCATCCCCGGCACGCCGGGGCAGCGGGAACCGCCCGACGAGCCGCTGTCGGACGACCAGCTCCGGGCCATCTCCGACTGGATCGACGGTGGCGCGCTCCCCTGAGATCGGCGACCTTAAGGAAGACGGATCCGTGACGCGACCTTCACGTCACGTCCCGAAACCGACGATGAAAGTGGCCAATGCCCTCGCGTGAGACCACCGAGCCCCGGTCCAAGACCGCTGGGCCCGTGACCACGTTCGGGCGCTACCGCCTGCTGGGCCGCATCGGCGAAGGCGGGATGGCCGAGGTCTACCGCGCCATGATGACCGGCCCGGAAGGCTTCGAGCGCGAGCTGGTGCTGAAGCGCATCCTGCCGCGTCTGTCGGACACGGGTGACTTCAAGACGATGTTCATCCGCGAGGCGAAGATCTCCGCCCTGCTGCTGCACCCGAACATCGTTCAGATCTACGAGTTCGGCGAGGCGGACGGCGCCTACTTCATCGCGATGGAGAGCGTCCAGGGCGTCACCCTGCGTGAGGCGCTGACGACGCTGCGGCGCGAGCAGCGCATGATGCCCCACCTGGTGGCGGCCGACATCGCCCGCCAGATCTGCATCGGGCTCGACTACGCGCACGCGCTGCACGGGTCGGATGGGATGCCGCTGGAGATCGTCCACCAGGACATCTCGCCCACCAACATCATGCTGGCCTACACCGGCACGGTGAAGATCCTGGATTTCGGCATCGCGCGGGCGGCCTCGTTCGCGGTAGAGGAAGCCAAGAAGGGGCTCATCAAGGGCAAGGTCAGCTATCTCTCGCCCGAGCAGATCCACGTCCGGGGGTTCGACGCGCGCGCCGATATCTTCGCGCTGGGCGTCGTCTTCCACGAGATGCTGACCGGGCGGCGGCTGTTCCAGGCCAAGAACGACATCGGCCGCATGCGGCAGCTTCTGGCGCAGCCGATCCCCACCCCGTCGTCCATCAACGCCGCCATCCCGCGCGAGCTGGATCGGATCGCGATGCGTGCGCTGGAGATCGACGTCAACGTCCGGTACCAGTCGACCGCCGAAATGGCCAGCGACCTCGAGCGGACGCTGATCGCCGCGCGCTATTCGAGCCGCGAGCTGTCGAAGCTGCTGCACGGCTTGTTCCTCCCCGACGAGGACCCGCTGGTCGTCGTCGACACGGCGGACGGCCACAGCGTCTCGACCTCGTCGCACAACACGGCGACCCAGACCACCGGGGGTCAGACAGGGACGCGGGCGACGACCGGGTCGGGCTCGGGCAGCAGGGGCACGGGTTCGGGCACCACGCCGTCGCAAACCCAGCACGTGTCGGACGCGGCGGCGCCCATCCCCACGGCCCGCGTCTCTGACTCCGGAGCGCGGCGGCTGGAACGCGTCGTGCGCGCCGAACGCGGCCGACTGGCCCGCCGCCGCTTTGGCGAGCGCGCCCGGACCGTCCTCATCGCGGTGCTGGCGCTGGGGGTCATCGGCGCCGGCGCCTGGGCCGCCAAGCGCTACCTGCCCGAGCTCCTGGCCTCGCCCCCGCCGGCTGCGCCTGCCCCACCTCCCCCGACGGCGAACCAGACCCCGGAGCCCGCGGTGGTGGCGCCCAAGCCGGCTGCGCCAGCCAAGAAGCACGCCCCGCGTCCAAAGAAGAAGACCGCCGAGGACAAGAAGTCGGCCGGCGACACCCCCGCGACAGGCACGCCGGTCGAGGAACCCCCGCCCTAGTTGAGCCGGGTCAGGGCCAGCTCGATGCGGGCGAGGCCGGCTTCCAGCTCGGCGAGGCGCGCGCGGTCCTTGTCGAGGATCTCCAGCGGCGCGCGGCTGGTGAAGTTCGGGTCGTCCAGCTTCTTGCGCAGGTGGTCGCGGTCGCGCCCCAGCTTGTCCCGCTGTTTTTCCAGCTTCACCTTCTCGGCCGCGTTGTCGATCAGCCCCTCGAGCGGGACGATCACCTCCACGTCGCCGGCCATCGCCATCGCGGTCTGCCCGACGGTGTACTCGCCCGACCCGCCCGAGCGGCGCACGCGCACCTCGGCGCAGCGGGCGTGCTCGGCGATGATCGACTGGTAGCCCTCGAGGATCGTCTTCTTGTAGTCGTCGCCCACCGCCAGCACCAGCTGCAGGCGCGTCGACGACGGGATGTTCCGCTCGGCGCGGATGCCGCGCACGGCGACGATGATCTTCTGCACCAGCGCCATCGACCCCTCGGACGCGTCGTCGTGGAAGCGCACGTCGCGCACCGGGTACAGCGTGATCATGATGCTCTGGGGCGCGCCGCTGGGCTTGGGCAGCTTCTGCCAGATCTCCTCGGTGATGAACGGCATGAACGGGTGCAAGAGCCGCATCGCCGTCTCCAGCGCGGTCACCAGCGTCCCCTGGATCTTGTTGCGCGCGGCCTGATCCGCCTCGCTCTGGGTGTTGGCCTTGGCGAGGCCCGCCTTCGCGAGCTCGATGTACCAGTCGCAGAGCTCGTTCCACACGAAGTGGTAGGCGGCCTGCGCGGCGTCCGCGATCCGGTACTCCTCCAGCGCGCCGTCGACCTCTTCGGACACACGCTGCACGCGCGACAGGATCCACCGCTCGGGCAGATCCAGCTCGGCGCGATCCGGCCCGTCGGCGATGCGGTCCGCGAACCGGTCGGCGTCGTAGCCGTCGAGGTTCATCAGGGAAAACCGCGCCGCGTTCCAGATCTTGTTGGCGAACCGGCGGGCGTCCTCGACGTTGCTGATCGAGAACTTGATGTTCTTGCCCTGGGCCGCCTGCGTCGTCAGCCAGGCCAGCGCGAACCGAAGGGCGTCGGCGCCGTGCTTGTCGATCACCTCGACCGGGTCGATGGTGTTCCCCTTCACCTTCGACATCTTGTCGCCCTTTTCGTCCGTCACCATCGTGTGGAGGTATACGGTCCGGAAGGGAACCTTCTTCATGAAATGCAGCCCCGCCATCAGCATGCGGGCCACCCAGAAGAAGAGGATGTCGTACCCCGTGTCGAGCATCGTCGTCGGGTAGAAGGTCTTCAGCTCGCGCGTCTCGTTGGGCCACCCCAGCGTCGCGAACGGCCACAGCCACGACGAGAACCAGGTGTCGAGGACGTCCTCGTCCTGCTTCAGCTCGGCGCCGCCGCACTTCGTGCAGGCAGCGGGCGCCGTGCGCGCGACGATCGTCTCGCTGCATTTGCCGCAGTACCAGGCCGGGATGCGGTGCCCCCACCAGAGCTGCCGCGAGATGCACCAGTCGCGAATGTTGTGCATCCAGTGGAAGAACGTCTTCGACCAGCTCTCGGGGACGAACTTGGTCTTGCCCTGCTCCACCGCCTCGATGGCCGGCTTGGCCAGCGGCTCCATCTTGACGAACCACTGCGTCGACAGCATCGGCTCGACCACCGCCTCGCAGCGCTGGCAGTGACCGACGGCGTGAACGTGCGGCTTCGACCCGCGCTCGAGCCCCAGCTCTTTCAGGCGCTCCTTCACGGCCTTGCGCGCCGCGACGCGGTCGAGACCGGCGAACGGCCCGCCCTCGGCGTTGACCGCCCCCTTCTCGTCGAAGATCGAGATCATCGGGAGGTTGTGACGCTGTCCCACCTCGAAGTCGTTCGGATCGTGGGCGGGGGTCACCTTCACGGCGCCCGTCCCGAACTTGGGATCGACCAGGATGGGGTCCGCGATGATCGCGAAAGTCCGGTCGAGGAACGGGTGGCGCACCAGCTTGCCGATCTTCGCCTTGTGGCGCGGATCATCGGGATGGACGGCGATCGCCGTGTCGCCCAGCATCGTCTCCGGCCGGGTCGTGGCCACCACCACCTCGCCCGAGCCGTCGGCCAGCGGGTACGCGAACTCGTAGAGCTCGCCCTGCGTCCCCTCGTCGTAGTCGACCTCCAGGTCGGACAGCGCCGTGCGGTCGTTGGGGCACCAGTTGATGAGGCGGCGCGCCCGATAGATGAGCCCTTCTTCGTGAAGGCGCACGAAGGCTTCGATCACTGCCGCCGAGTACGGCGCGTCCATCGTGAAGATCGCGCGGTCCCAGTCCAGCGAGCAACCGAGCTTCTTCAGCTGCGCGAAGATGCGATCGCCCGTGCTGTGCCGCCACTGCCAGACGCGGTCCAGGAACGCCTCGCGCCCGATGTCGTGCCGGCTCTTCTTTTCCTTGGCCCGCAGCTCGCGCTCGACCACCATCTGGGTGGCGATGCCGGCGTGGTCGGACCCGGGCAGCCACATCGCGTTGTAGGCCGCCATGCGGCGCCAGCGCGTGAAGATGTCCTCGATCGTGTCCCCCAGCGCGTGCCCCATGTGCAGCGAGCCGGTGACGTTGGGCGGCGGGATGACGATCGCGAACGGCGCCTTCGGGGCGGCCGCGTCAGCGTGGAAGTACCCCCGGGTCATCCATTCGGCGTACCAGCGGGGTTCAATCTCGGTCGGTTCGTAGGTCTTGGGCAGGTCGGACATGGTGCAGGGGTGAAGGTTTTAGCGCGAATTGGCCGCGCTTGTCGCCGGGGGGGCCTACCCACCCGGCCGGTTATTTCGGCTTTCGCGCGCCGACGAGCCGAGCTGTAATGCCGCCATGGCTGCCCTCCCCGGCTTTTCCGCGCGACGGGTGCGCGGTGTTTGCCTCGTGCTCCTGTCCATCTTGGCGCTGATCTGGCTGGTGGTGCGCTTCGTCAAGCTGAACGACAGCCCGGCGGCGTTCTGGACGGACGAAGCCTGGGACGCGGCGCAAGCGATGTGTCTCGCCGAGAGCGGTCACGACGTGAATGGGCGTGGCTGGCAGCTGTTTTCCAAGGCGCTGGGGGGCGGCAGCCTCCCCATCACCTGGACGCTGTTCAACGTGCTCTGGATCCGGGTCTTCGGCAGCTCCCAGGGGGCGTTCCGGGCCGCCGCCGCCTTCTGGAACGTGGTGACCTTCCTGGGCCTGTTCGGTCTGGCGCGCGCCGTGCGCCCGCTGCCGGCGGCGACGATCGCCGGCGCGGACGGCGACGACGACGACGGCGGCGGACGGGTCGCCGCGCGGCTGTTCCCCTATCTGGTCGTTTGCGCGGCGCTCCTGTCCCCGTGGTCGTTCCAGTTTTCGCGGATTGGCTGGGAGGGGCCGCTGGCGCCGGCCTGGATGGTGCTGTCCCTCTGGACGCTGGCGCGCCTGTGGCGGGCACGGGGACGCGCCTGGTGGTTGTGGGGTGTCGCCAGCGGGGCGGCCGCGGCGCTCTCGATGATCTCCTACCCGCCGCTGCGGGTGGCCACCCCGTTGATCGTCGCGCTGGCCGCCACGGCGATGGTGGCGGCGACGCCCCGCGGACACCAGCGGCGCCAGTTCCTGGTGAAGCTGGGGTCCGTGGCGCTGACCTTGACGGTCGGCATCGCGGCGGTGGTGATCAAGACCCTCAGCGGGGAGACCGTCTCTCGCGTGATGACCGTGGCCATCTTCTCGCCCGACTGGGTCGAGCAGCACCGCGGGCGTATGCCCCGCCTGGCGTTCCTGGCCATGACCCTGGCCGACAACCTGGTCACGCACCTGCGCCCCTCGTATCTGTTCTTCACCGGGGACGGGAACCCCCGGCATTCGGCGCAGATCGTGGGGCAGCTCTCCCCCGTCGACGACCTGGCGCTGGTCCTGGCGGCTGTGGCCGTGATCGGCCTGGCGATACGCACGGCTCGACAGATCGGGGGAACGGTTCCGCCCGTCTGGCCGCGGCTGGACGCCTCGCGGAGGACCCTGGCCGCTGTCGCCGCGCTGTCGGTGGCCGCCTGGTTCCTGGCCACGCTGCCAGCGGCGTTGACATGGGAAGGAATCCCGCACGCGCTCCGTTCGATAGGCGCCTGGCCGTGCGTGGTCCTGTTCTCGGGCGCGGTGCTGGCCGCCGGCTGGGCGGCGCGTCGCTGGATCCCGGTGGTGACGGTCGTGATCGCGGCGATCTACAGCGCCTTTTATCTACCCGGCTACTTCCGCTTTTATCGGGACATCAATCCGGACGTCTTCCATCGCGACATCACCGAGGCGATCGCCGCCGGCGCTGCCGCTCAGCCGCCCCGCACCGCCGCCGAATCGCTCCGCCCCCTGCTGCCGAGGTATGGCGACGAGGTGCTGCGCTATTTCGTGATGCACCACGACCACCTCAGCTGCCGGGCCGGCGGCGAGGTGCTGCAGCGGCTGCGCAGCGGTCTGTGACCGGGGAACCGCCACGGGTCCCCCGGTCCTGACGCGCAGGCGTCACTCGGCCGGATCGTCCGAGTGCTGGGGCTTGTCCATCGTCCCCTTCGCCTTGTCGGCGCCGCTTTTGGCCGCTCCCTCGGCGGAGTCGCCCGCACTGCGCGCGCCGTCCTCGGTCTTGGTTGCGGCCTTCGACGCTTCGTCGCCCGCGTTTTGCGCAGCACCCCCCGCCGTGTTGGCGGCCTTGTCGGTCGCATCGCCCGCAGAGTGGGCCGCCGACGTTCCGGTGTTCTTGACCGCGTCACCCGCGCTGGTCGCCTCTTCGCCTGCCGCCGTCGTGGCGAGCAGTCCCACCCCGAGCGACAGCGCACCAGCCAGCGTCCACTGAATCAGTCGTTTGCTCATGATGTTCCTCCCGGGCGACCGGTGCCGCCCAACCAGGATCTTGGAGCCGACCCGAGCGAAACAAAGCTGAGACGTTTCGATCAGCCGGCCTTTGCGCCATGGGCCCGGATCGTTTGCGACGGCGGCGCACTGAGCATCCGCGCGCGGGGACGAACATTGATCGTCATCGACATGGATACGCCCGAACAGAACATCACGATCAAGGAGGCGGCACCCGTGAATGCCGTCCCGCCGTCGATGCGGCGACTCGCGGCGCGGTTCGCGATCGGGCTCGTGCAGCTGGCGACCGAGCACGTCGTGTCGACCCTGCGCCAGGCGCAAGCAGCGGAGGGACAGGCGGAGCGGCGGGCGAGCCGGGCGCGCCGACTGGCGCTTCGGCTGGCTGCGTTCCGCCGGCTCCCGCCGATCGGGGGCGTGCTGCGGCGAACGGACGTGTGGCGCACGCGCGCCGCCGGCTCGCTCGCGCGGCTCCACGTCGCCGCCGCGCATGAACAGCTCGAAGGGCGCGCGCTGGCGCTGCGGGCCTGGCGGCGACTCGTGCGGACGGCGGCGGGCGAGCTCGCCAACAGCCCCGAGCTGAAGCGGGTGATCCGCGAGCAAAGCCAAGGGCTGGCCGCCGGCGCCATCTCGGACATGCGGCACCGGTCGGCGCGTGCCGACGACGCGGTGGAGGATCTGGCGCGCCGGGCCCTGCACCTTCCGCGGGAGCGGCGCTGACATGAGTGAGAGAAACGGGATCCCCGCGATTCGAGACGCCGAGGTCGTTCCGGTCGCGTGGCCGGCGGCACACCGGGCCGGCTTCGTCTCGCGGTTCGTCGCGTTCTTCGCGGACGCCGTGGTCATGGCCGGGCTCCTGCGCGGCACGATCTGGTTCCTGACCGCGGCAGGACGCGCCATGCGCAGTGTGACCCACCGGGTCGATCTGGGGGCAGCCCTCGCGACGGTCATCCCGCTGCTGGCCGGTGTCTACCTGGTGACGTTCTGGCGCGCTTCCGGCCAGACGCCGGGCAAGTGGTTGATGGGCCTCAAGGTCGTCTCGATTGACGGTCGGCCGCTGTCCATCGCCCGGGCCGCGCTGCGGTTCGTCGGGTATCTGGCGTCAGCGCTGCCGTTCTATGCCGGCTTCTTCTGGATCCTGGGCCCCGAGCGGCGCGCGTGGCACGACCGGCTCGCGCGCACGCAGGTGATCTACGTCCCGCGGGCTGGCGCCTCTCGCGGTCTCGAACCGCTCCCGACCCGCGGCAGCGGTCTTTGATCCGAGGTGGTCAGCGCGGCGCGGTTGGACCTGCGACCCGCGCGAGCACGTATCCCGCGTCGCGGGCGACGGGCCGCCGGCCGGCCAGGCGCGGATCGCCTTCAGGCAGGAATAGCCAGACCGCGCGGCGGGCGTTGGCGCGGACGTAGTCGTCGAACAGCGCGGGCGTGACCCGCGTGACCTCGTTCGTCTCGATCGGGGCGATGACCAGAAAGCCCGCCATGATCACGTCGTTGGCCCGATCCAGCGTCGTGAGGATCGGCTCGCGCGCGCCGACGGCGTCCAGCGTCCGGCGCAGGTCACCGCCGACGGCGTGCGCGTAGAACTCTCCAGTCAGCCGATTACCGGCCTGCCAGGCCGGATAGACGGTCGTCGGCGCGCAGACGACCAGTCCGAAGCCCGCCAGCAGGGAGGCGGGCGCCGTCCGCCCGCCGCGAACCGCCCCGAAGATGCGGTCGGGCAGCGCTGCCGCCAGCATGAACACGGGCGGCGTTCCGTAGAACAGAAACCGGTCGAGGTCGCTCTTCTTCCAGGCGCCGGTGCTGGCGAACACGGCGATGACGACGCCGGCCAGGAAGGCGCCCCCCACCGCGCGACGCCCGGCGTCCCGACCGATCAGCGCGAAGGCCAGCGCCGCCAGGAACACGGGGCCCAGCTCCAGGGTGTAGAAGCCACCTGCTTCGCGCGAGAACAACGAGACGCCGGTCTGCTCGAAAGCCCAGGTCGGGAGCCGCGGCGGAAACGACAAGTGCAGCGTCGGCGTCGCCATGGACCGATGGCCGAGCACCCCCAGCACGACGCCCGATTGCAGCGCCCCGACCACAGTGGCCGCGACCAGCACCACGATCGTGCGAGCGGACAGCCGGCGCGCCAGCACCAGGGGCGCCAGATACACGAAGAGGAAGAAGGTCGCCTCTTCGGACATCTGCGGAAGGACCAGCAGCGTCGGGACCAACCACTTCAGCCGCGAGATCGCCGCATCCCGGCTCGCACCCCGCCCATAGCAGGGCAACACGACCGCGAGCGCCAGCGTGAAGAACGCCATGCCCAGACCAGCCGGACGCCGCAAGATCAGCTCGACGTACGATTGAGCCGTACGCCCGTGCATCTCGGCCAGGTTCCAACCGCTGGCCACGCAGCGGATGAACACCGGCCCGAATCCGAACATGAACAGCGCGCGGGCGAGCTGCGCGGACGCGTGCCTGCGGAAGAAGACGCGGCTCAGCGCCTGCAGGTTGGCCAGGGTCAGCGCCACGCACGCCGTGGACACCATCCCCATGGCCGGCTGCAGGTCGATCGGCAGCACCGTCACCACGATCGCAACCAGGGCGTCGTAAACGGCGTGGTACGCCAGCGGAAAGCGCGGGTCGTTGAGCGCCCGCGGCGGAAGGTTTCCGTGAAGCAGCTGGGCCGTCAGCGCCCGGTGGGTATCCAGGTCCCACAGGTCGACCGACCAGAACACCACGGCCACGAACAGGAACATCGCCCAGTCGAGCTGGGTCCAGCGCGGCACGCGAATCCGCAGCGGAGGGAATCGGCGGCGGAGCACCGCCCACAGGGCCACGACCGCGGCGGCGGCGACCCATGACATTCCGGTGACCGACCCTGTCAGCTGGCCCAGCAGAAGACCGACCAGCCAGACGGACGCCACCGCGGCGGGAGCCAACGCGCGCCCGTGACGGCCGAGCAGCAGGACGGCGCGCCGGCGCGAGATCGCCCGTCCCGCCACGAAGGCCAGCACCAGGGCTCCCGCCGTGACCAGGGCGCGCGTCACTGAATCCACACTAACGAGCGCCCAGCATACCCCTGCCGGGCTGGCCAGTCATGGACACCCGGGGGAGCGGGATGTAGCCCCGGTGGACGAAGCGCCATTCGACCGGCGAATTGTCGCGCAACCCCAGCGCCGCGAACGTTGCGTCCGACAGGTCGATGCCCGCCGCGTTCGACGGCTTGCGGAAGGCGCCTCGACCGAGCTCGGCAGCCGGCCGCCGCCCGGCCGTCCAGTAGTCGTCGTCGACGTTCCAGGGACCGACGTCCAGCACGGGGACGACCACCGTTCGGGCGCCGTAGCGAAGCTCGACGTTCTTGCGCAGCGCCGCCCGGTGCGGCAAGGCCACGAACAGCGCGCCCGCGCGGATGACGTCGCCGCTGGCCAGGCGGCGCCCCGTCAGCCCCTCACGCGTGGCGACGACCCGTTGCCAGGGTCCGGGCTGCGCCGCCTCGTACGCCGCCCACCCGGCGACGGCCAGGAAGGCGCACGCCATCGCCGCGATTTCGAGGCGCCGGCGGACCCGCCGGCCAAGCCGCACGCCCATGGCCGATGGATACAGTCGACCAGCCCCGGCCGCAACTTCCAGGCAACCGCCGGCGAGACAAGCCGATGCTAAGGTATGCGGATGGCGCTGCGGCACCACAACTACTCCTTCAAGGACTACCTCCTTGTCGAAGAGATGAGCGCCGTGAAGCACGAATATCTGGACGGCGAGATCTACGCGATGGCCGGAGGCTCAATACTCCACGCGGCGCTCACGTCGGCGGCGACGGTGATTCTTTCGAACCAGATTCGCGGCCGCTGTCGCACGTACAGCTCCGATCTGCGGATACGGGTCGCCACGAGCGGACTCGCGAGCTACCCGGACGCGACTGTCGTTTGCGGACCGGTGCAGACCGACCCCGAAAGCACGGAGACGGTCCTCAACCCAACCGTCGTGGCGGAGATCCTGTCGCCGTCGACGATCGACTACGATCTGGGCGAGAAATTCGAGCACTACCGCCAGATCAATTCTCTCAGAGCCGTCGTCTACGTCTGGCAAGACCAGCGCCGGATCGAGGTTCGGGAGCGCGCGGGCGAGCTCTGGCGCACCGCCATCGCAGAGGCGGGCGACAGCGCCTTCATTCAAGCGCTCGACTGCCGGCTGGATGTCGACGCGCTTTACGCGGACGCCGGGGCCTCGGACGGCCCTGACCGCGCGGCCGGTCAATCGAGCAGCAACCGCTCGACGATGGACGACTCGTAGTCCGTCCAGTAGAGGCGGCCCGCTCGACCGCGATGCGTCCACCACCAGGTTGAACGGTCCGCGCTGGTTCGAGGCCCGTCGTCCAGTAGACATTGGTCGCGTCGACGACGATCCCGTAGGGGCGGATCTGGAGCCCGGAATCACCCTTCGGTTTGACCGTCCGGGGCGGTAGCGAACAGCTGGCCGCGGATCCCGCCGCCAGCATTCACCCCGCCGCGTGGCGCATCAGGCGGCCAGCGACTTCTCGGTGTGCTCGCGGCCGTCGAAGCGGAACATCTTCTGCTTGCCGTCGACCGCGGTGAGCAGGTTCACCGGACGGCGCCAGATGCGACCGAGCGCCCCCAGCGTGGAGCGGGCGTGGTCGATCTGCAGGTCGGTGCCTTCGTGGCGGTGCCGCAACAGCAGCTCGCCTCGGTTCTCGTAGTTCGAGTCCTCGACGAAGATGAAGGGGTCGCCGAAGTTGGTCAGCGAGAACAACATCTTGTGTTTGATCTTCTCGAACTCGCGCGAATCGATCTCGTAGTTGCCGGTCCGATCGTTGACCGAGAACGAGAAGAAGTTGTTGCGCTCGCAGAAGTCCGCCGTGAAGTACTCGTCGTTGAAGGTGACGTCGTTGTAGAGCTTGCGAACCTCGAAGATCTTCTTCCGCCCCAGTCCGAGGCGCTTGTCCCAGGTCCGCCGCGCATCCAGGCTCTGACAGTCGTTCCACTCGCGGCCGAATCGCCCCTTGTCCCAGCGCTCTTCCACGTCGCGAAGCAGCTCGATGCCGATCTTGTACGGGTTGAACTGCCCCGGCGCGGTCGCCAGCACGCTGGCGTTGTGGTCGGCGTAGTCGATGATCTCACTGACCTTGACCGCCCGCTCCGTCATGATCTTGCTGTGCCAGTAGGCGGCCCAGCCCTCGTTCAGGATCTTCGTCTGGCGCTGCGGCGCGAAGTAGTACGCCTCGTCCCGGATGATCTCCAGAATATCGCGCTCCCACGCGTCTAGCGGCGCGTTGTGCAGCAGGAACAACAGGACGTCGCGCTCCGGTTCGGTCGGGTTCTTCTTGGGCTTGTCGCGCTCCCGCTCCATCTTGCGCCGCTGCTCTTCCATGTAGTCCGGCGGGTTGATGAACTTGTCCATGTAGGCCTTCGCCCGGATGCGCGGCAGCTCTTGGGTCTGTGACTCCTTGTCCTTGTCGCGCTCCGGCGCCGCCTTGCGCGCGATGAACGGCGACATCGGGTCGATCAGGTTCTCGAGGCAGAGGCAGGCGTCGATGAAGGTCTCGATCTTCTCGATCCCCAGCCGCTCGACGTGGCGCCGCACGCGCGTGGCGTGGTTGGCCATGCCGTCGATCATCCGGCGGTTGGTCTTCGAGAAGAAGTAGTTGTTCTTGAAGAAGTCGCAGTGCCCCAGCACGTGCGCGATGACCATCTTCTGGTCGACCAACGAGTTCCCCTCCAGCAGGTACGCGTAGGCGGGGTTGTTGTTGATGACCATCTCGTAGATCTTCGAGAACCCATAAATGTGGCTCTTCGTCAGGTGCTCGAATTCCATCCCGAAGCGCCAGTGCGGATACCGGACGGGAAAGCCACCGAACGCGGCCACTTCTTGCATCTTCTTGTAGTCGAGGATCTCGAACTCGACCTCCCAGAAGTCCAGCCCGTACGCGCGGCCGTAGCCCTCGATCTCGCGCTGGATGTCGATGAGATATGGAGGCAGCGACGCCATGGCTCCTTTACTTTCCCTTGCCCAAGAAGTCGCGAATCGAATCCATGATCGCTTCTTTGCCTTTGATCTCCGACACGACCAGGCTGTCTTCCTCGTCGAAGTGTTCGTTCAGGTCCTTGATGAACTGCCCAGACCCATACGGTGACTCGACCTGCCCGTAGCAGAACAGGTTCACCTTGGTCAGGATCTGCGTCTTCAGGATCTCGACGCACTGGACGGTGTCGTCCACCGACCAGTTGTCACCGTCGCTGAAGTGAAACGGGTAGATGTTCCATTCCGACGGCGGGAAGTCGTCCTCGATCATCTTCGCGCACAGCTTGTACGCGCTGGAGATCATG
>JBJMQQ010000110.1:0-18065 GCA_045802645.1 Polyangia bacterium | reverse complement strand
AGAAGGTCAAGCGCATCTACGGGCTGGCCGAGCGCCAGTTCCGCGGCTATTACCACAAGGCAATTCGCATGAAGGGCGTGGCGGGCGAAAACCTGCTGCAGCTCCTCGAGCGGCGCCTGGACAACGTCATCTACCGGCTCGGATTCGCGTCCGACCACGCCGAGGCCCGCCAGCTGGTGCGCCACGGCCACTTCCGCATCAACGGGCAGAAGGTGAAGCGCCTCTACGGCCTCGCCGAGCGGCAGTTCCGCGGCTACTACCACAAGGCGATCCGCATGAAGGGCGTGGCCGGCGAGAACCTGCTGCAGCTCCTCGAGCGACGCCTCGACAACGTGATTTACCGTCTGGGTTTCGCTTCGGATCACGCCGAAGCGCGCCAGCTGGTTCGGCACGGCCACTTCCTGATCAACGGGCGGCGCGTCGACATCCCTTCGTTCCTCTGCCGCGCCAACGACCAGATCGAGGTCAAGGACGGCTCCAAGAAGATCACGCGCATCCTCGAGAGCCTGGGCGCAGTGGACCGCCGCGGCGTGCCCAAGTGGCTGGAGCTCGAGAAGGACAACTTCAAGGGGAAGCTGACGGCGCTCCCCTCGCGCGAAGATTTGACGTTGCCGATTCGCGAGCAACTCATCGTCGAGCTCTACTCGCGCTGAAAAGGATCCAGGAGAAGATATGGCGACCGCAATGGCTACGCAGACGTCTGGTTCACAGAACAGCTTCATCGCTCGGAACTGGCGAGACCTGATCCGCCCGAGGAACCTCGAGGTCGATCCCGAGTCGCTGACGGGCAACTACGGCAAGTTCACGTGCGAGCCGCTCGAGCGCGGCTTCGGGACGTCGCTGGGGAACAGCCTGCGCCGCATCCTGCTGTCCTCGCTGCAGGGCGCCGCCATCACGGCTGTGAAGATCGAGGGCGCGCTGCACGAGTTCACCACGATCCCCGACGTCGTCGAGGACGTGACGGACATCGTCCTCAACCTGAAGGAGGTCCTGCTCAAGACCTCCGACTCGAAGCCGCGCGTGTTGCGGCTCGAGAAAGACGGCGAGGGACGCGTCACCGCCGGCGACATTCAGCTGACGGACGGCGTCGAGGTCCTGAACCCCGACCACAAGATCCTGACCTGCTCGAAGGGCGCGAAGCTGCGCATGGAGCTGACGGTCGGCACCGGCCGTGGCTACGTCCCGGCCGATCGCAACAAGGGGCCGCAGACGCCGGTGGGGGTCATCCCGATCGACGCGCTGTTCTCGCCCATCCGTAAGGTCAACTTCCAGGTCACGAACGCCCGCGTCGGTCAGCAGACCGACTACGATCGGCTGACGCTGGAGGTCTGGACCAACGGTGCGGTGAAGCCCGAGGACGGCGTGGCGTTCGCCGCGAAGATCCTCAAGGACCAGCTCTCGATCTTCATCAACTTCGAAGAGGGCAGCGAGCCGAGCCACGACGCGCACGTGTCGGAGGAGCAGGCCAAGCTCAACGAGAACCTCTGGAAGTCGGTGGACGAGCTGGAGCTGTCGGTTCGCTCGGCGAACTGCCTTCAGAACGCGAACATCCGGTACATCGGCGAGCTGGTTCAGCGCACCGAGTCCGAGATGCTGAAGACCAAGAACTTCGGCCGCAAGTCGCTGAAGGAGATCAAAGAGATCCTGGCCGAGATGGGCCTCTCTCTCGGAATGAAGCTGGAAGGCTGGCCGGGCGACGGCCCGCCCAAAAAAGCCTAACGAAGGCCTAGGCCTCTCTCAACCACCCCCTCTGTTTTTCACTAAGAGTCGACAATGAGACACCGTAAAGCTGGCGTTCACCTTTCGCGGACCTCTGCCCACCGGCAGGCGCTGTTTTCCAACCTGGTGGCGGCGCTGTTCACGAACGAGCGCATCCGCACGACCGAGCCCAAGGCCAAGGAGACGCGGCGGCTGGCCGAGCGCACCATCACCTGGGCACGCCGGGTGGGTGACGTGCTGGGCAAGAAGCCGGAGCGGCGCTCGACCGAGGAATCGGCGCGCGTGGTTCACGCCGTCCGGATGGCCCGCCGGGTGGTCCGGGACCGCGGCGCGGTGGTCAAGCTGTTCGACGAGATCGCGCCTCGCTTCGTGGCGCGTCACGGCGGCTACACCCGCATCGTGAAGCTGGATCAGCGCCCCGGGGATGCGGCGCCGATGGCGTTGCTGGAGCTCATGCCCGACGAGGGCGCAGCCCCCGCCGAGACCTCGCCCGCCAAGGGCAAGGGTGGGGCGAAGACCGACACCGGCAAGTCCGGGGAGAAGGCGGCTGCCAAGGGCGGCGCCAAGGCCAAGTCGGGAGAGAAGTCCGGTGGCAAGGCTTCCGAGAAGCCGGCCGCCGAGGGGGCCAAGAAGCCCCGCGCCAGCAAGCCGAAATCCGAAGAGTAATCGGGCTCTTCAGCCCCCGTCTGAAAATCCATGGCTGTGGCCGGCTGCGGCTACAGTTTGCGGTTGCTCCTGTCGAACGGTTTTGGAGGCGAGAGCCGTCAGCCTCTTCAACGACGCGAAGGAGCAACCCTTATGGACACCGGCACGGGGGCCAAAGTGGCGCAGAATCAGCAGCAGCATGTTCGGGCCTCGGAGCGCTTCGAACTCGAAGTCAAGGTCGACCTCGAGAGCGATCACAACTTCTACACGGGACTCACGCAGAACATCAGCGCGGGCGGCCTGTTCATCGCAACCAATGCGATTCGGCGCATCGGCGATCGCATCACGCTGAAGTTCTTGCTGCCCGGGTCGGCCGAGCCGTTGGCCGTCGAGACCGAGGTGCGCTGGATTCGCGAGAACAGCGCGCTCAACCGGGTGGACGGCGCGACCGGCATGGGCGTTCGCTTCGTGAACCTGGCGCCCGAGGCGGCGCAGGCCATCCAGTCGTTCATCGAGAGCCGCGACTCGCTCTACTACGACGACGAGTGATGGCAAGGGGGGCTGGCGCCCCCCTTACGAAGGCGGGCAAGGGGGCTAGCGCCCCCCTTACCTAAACCCCCCCGGTGCTGAGGGGGGCCGGCGCGGCGGAGCCGCGCCTCCCGGTGCTTGGACTCGCGCCTTACGGCGCTCTGGCGGCCGGGCAAAAACACCGCTTCGAGAGCTGGGGTTGACAGGGCGGCTGTGGCGCGTCGTATAACGCCGCGATGGAGGCGGGGCTAGGCGGGGCGGTTTGGTTGTCGGTGTTGTCGTTGGGGGCGGTTTGTTTGGTGGCTTGGGGGGCGTTGCGGGTGTTGGCGGGGCGTGGGGTGGGGAAGGTCAGCGGGGCGGTGATGGTGCTGGCGCGGTGTCATTTGGAGCCGCGCAGCGCCGTTTACGTCATCGCGGCTGGTGGGCGGTGTTTGTTGGTGGGGGTGGGCGAGGGGCCGATGACGGTGTTGGCGGAGCTGGACGCCGAGAAGGTGCGCGCGGACAGCGCGGCCTCGGCGGGGAGCCCGCGGTTTGGTGAGGTGCTGGCGCGCGTGATGCGCCGGCCGGCGCCGCCAGAGTCGGCGGAGCGGCTGTGAAGCGGCTGGTGGGCCTGCCCGTGTTGCTGACGCCGGCGGTGGCGCACGCGGCCGCGGGGCATGCGGATCTGACGGCGCGGCCTTTGGTGCTCATCGTCGCGATGGCGGCGCTGTCGCTGATTCCGTTCGCGCTGCTGATGATGACGTCGTTCGTGCGCATCTCGGTGGTGCTGTCGATCCTGCGGAGCGCGATCGGGACGCCGTCGGTACCGCCGACGCAGGTGCTCACCGGGCTGGCGCTGGTCTTGACGATCGCCGTGATGGCGCCGACCGCGGAGCGGATCTACGCGGCGGCCGGTCCGTCTTTGGTGTCGGCGACCAGCGCCGAGGCGACCGGCGCCGAGACCGTCGCGGCGCTGCAGGCGGCCGCCGACCGGGGCAAGGAGCCGCTGCGCGCGTTCATGTTGAAGCACGTCGCGGCGGCCGATCGGGCGTCGTTCGCCGCGCTTGCGCGCAAGATGCGCGACGGCACGACCGGGACCGTCACGGACAGCGACTTCATCGTCATCGTGCCCGCGTTCGTCACGTCGGAGCTGCGGCGTGCGTTCCAGATCGGGTTCTTGCTGTTCATCCCGTTCCTGATCGTCGACCTGGTCATCGCGAACCTGCTGCTGGCGCTGGGGATGCACATGTTGTCGCCCACGACGGTGTCGCTGCCGTTCAAGCTGCTGCTGTTCGTTCTGGCGGACGGCTGGCACCTGGTGGTTCGCGGTCTTCTCGAGGGGTTCGCGTGAGCCTGTTCGGCAACGAGCTGGTCCTGCGCGCCATCCGCGAGGGACTGATCCTGGTCCTGCTGCTGTCCGGGCCGCCGCTGGCCGCCAGCCTGCTGACCGGTTTCGTCGTCGGGGTCCTGCAGGCCGCCACGCAGATCCAGGACGCGACGCTGGCGTTCGTTCCCAAGCTGGTCGTCGTGCTGCTTGTGCTGGCCGCCATGGCACCGGTGCTGGGTGCGGCGCTGGTCCGGTTCAGCCAGTCCCTGTTCCTCGCGATCGCCACCGTTCGGTGACCGTGGGCGCCCCGGGGCTGCTGGTGACGGCGCTGGCGTTGGGCGGAGCGCGCGCTGCGCCGGTGGTCTGGCTGGTCGGTCCGCTGGGCGGTGTTCGCCTCCCGGCGCCGGCGCGCGTGGGGCTGGCGCTGTTGCTGGCGGGCTTGGCCGCTCCGGCGCTGCTCGCCCCCGCGGCGGCGGCCGGCCTCGACCGGGCCTCGACGGGACGCCTGATCCTGCTGCTGGCGCGCGAGCTGGTGGTCGGCACCGTCTTGGGGCTAGTCGCGTCGGCGGCGTTCCGCGCCGCCGAGTCAGCCGGACACCTCGCGGACACGCTGCGCGGGGCGAACCTGGCGGAGGTTCTGGTCCCGACGACCGACGAGCGGGGGAGCCCGCTGGCGGTGCTGTACGTTCTGGTGGCGACGCTGGTCTTCTTCCAGATCGGCGGCGTCCCGCGGCTGCTCGACGCGCTCCTCGGCAGCTACCGCGCGCTCCCCATCGGTGGTGGCCTCGGCGCAGCCGGGGCCCGCGGAGCGGCTGCCCTGGTCACCGCCGCCTCGGCGCGCGTGATCGCGTCGGGCGTGGGGCTGGCCGCCCCCGTCATCGTCGCGGTGTGGCTGACCGATCTCGCGCTCGGTTTGATCGCGCGCGCAGCGCCGCAGGTGCCCGTCTATTTTCTGGGCCTGCCACTGAAGGGGCTTCTGGCGATCGGGCTCGTCCTGGTCGGCCTGGGGGCGCTCGAGGCCGCCCTGGCTGGCGATCTTCGCGGCTGGTTGGCATTGCTGGCCCGCGCACCAGCGGCCGTTGCGAGATGATACAGTCGCGCCGATGTCGCGGACCTTTCGTGACGCGCGTGCGTGGCTGCTGCGCGCGACGGGCCTCGACGGTGAGTTCGGCAGCCCGGGCAGCGGCGACGCCTGGTTGCTGCTGGGCCTTGCCGCCGTCCTGATCGCGCTGGGCGTCTGGTGTCGGACCGTCGGGTTCGGCTTCCCGTCGACGTTCCTTTTCGACGAGCACCACTTCGTCGAGAATGCGCGCAACTACCTGAAACACGCCGCGGACTGGAACGACCACCCGCCGCTGGGCAAGCTGTTCATCGCGGCCTCGATTCGTGTGTTCGGGGATCGCTCGTATGCCTGGCGCGTCCCCTCCCTGATCGAGGGGCTCTTGCTGATCCTCGTCGGCACCGTCGCCACTGCGCGGCTGTTCCGGTCGCGCCTGGCCGGGCTGCTGGCTGCGGCGCTGCTGGCGACCGACGGATTTCTGATCGCCTACTCGCGCGCGGCGCTGCTGGACTGCGGGCTCGCGCTGGCCGGCGTGACGGCGTTGCTGCTGGCGACGTTTCGCTGGCGGGCGGGCCTCGCCGTCGCCGCCGGCGTGCTGGTCGGGCTGGCGGCCAACATCAAGTTCACGGGCGTCGGAAACCTCCTTCCGCTCGGCGCTTCGTTGCTGCTGGCGCGGCTTCCCTGGCGGCGGACGCTGGCGCTGGCCGCCGTCATGGGCGTCGTCGCGATCGTCACGTATTTCGTCGCCTACGGGTTCGGTCTGGCCGTCGACGGACAGCCACACGGTGTCCGCGACGTGGTCGCCGCGTCCGCGGCGCTGGTCGTTCACCACGCCGCGCTCACCGACATGAAGAACCCCTGGGTGTCCGGCTGGATCACCTGGTTCATCCCGGTGCGGCCGCTGGTGATGGGCTACTTTCGATGGGGCGACGGCGTTCGCGTTCTCTCCAGCCTCGGCAACCTGGTCATCTGGTGGTCGGCGACTGCGGCCGTCGTCGTCGTCGCGGTCCGGATGGCCTGGGTCGGTCTGGCCACCGCGCTCCGTGAGCCGTCTCCCGGCGATCCACAGGCGGGCTCGCTCGCCGGCTTCGTCGGCCACCACGGGCGCGCCGCGCTGGTGGTGCTGGCGTTGATTGCCGCGCACCTGTTCCCGTGGATGGCCAGCCATCGGGATTCCTACATCTACCATTACCTTCCCAGTTACGCGGGTATGGTGATCCTCCTCGCAGCGTTGCTGGCGCAGCTCGCGCGACGCCGCCCGCGCGAGCTGTTGGTCCTGCTGGCCGCGGTCCTGCTCTTCTCGATTGTCTACGCACCCGTGTGGGCCATGTGGCCCATCGGCGAGGAACAGTTCCGCTGGCGGCTGCCGTTCGGGAGCTGGCGATGACTACGGCGCTGCCGCATGGACGCGGGCGGGACCCTCGCTTATGCTGCCGCGCATGTCGCGCTTTTCCCGTCTGATCCCGACCTGCGCCGCCGCGCTGTTCGCGCTGGCGCTCCCCCTGTCCGCTTCGGCGCAGATCGCCCAAGGGCCGCCGACGCCGCTGGCGGTCGACCTGGCCAAGGTGCCGGTCGGCAGCGCCGCGCAGTACACCGTCACCGTCGGGACGATGGGGCCGATGACCATGAAGCTGGGTCTGGTCAGCCGCGGCACCGCCGGCAACACGATCGAGACCTCGATCGAAGGCGGCATCGCCGCGCGTACGGGCGGCAAGATGATCACGCAGATGACCATCCCCGCCGGCTCCAACGGCAAGGTCCAGAAGATGGTCCTGCAGCTGGGAGCGAACGACCCGATGGAGATGCCGATCGAGGGCGCGCAGGCTCAGCAGTTCTCGAAGCCGGACCCCAAGACCCTGGTGAAGGAAGAGACGATCAAGGTCCCGGCCGGTTCCTTCAAGACCAAGCACTATCACGACAAGACGGCCCAGGGCGACACGGTCGACTTCTGGGTCTCGGAGACCGTGAACCCGATCGGCCTCGTGAAGATGGAGGCCACGCAGAAGAACAACCCGCAGATCGGCGGCCCCATCAAGATGGAGCTGGTCTCGACCGCCAAGGACGCGAAGTCGAGCATCACGAAGGCGCCGAAGCCGTTCGACCAGGCCGCGTTCATGAAGCAGATGATGGCGGGCGCCAGCGCGGGTGGCGGCCCGGCGGCAGCGCCGGCCGGCAAGTACTCGCGGCGAGCTCGGGTGGCGGCGCGCGAGCCGACCGAAGCTCCGACGCCGCGCCGGCTGGCCGACGCGCGGCGCCGCGGTGAGGTGGCCGTCAGCCGGGACCTGGTCTCGGCCGCCGCGACGGCTGCTGCGCTGGGGACGGTGCTGGTCGCCGGCCAGGCGGCGACGGGCCGCCTGCTCGCCTATTTCCGGGACGCCATCTCCACCGGTGCCCGCGGGGGAGCGACCGCGGCGTCAGCCCTTGCGGCGGGGATCGAGGCGCTGGTCCAGGCCCTGGTGCCGCCGTTGACGGCGGGTTTCGGGGCGGCCCTGCTGATCGGCCTCCTGCAGACGCGCGGCCTGGTCGCCGCCGGCGCCGCCGCGCCGCGGTTGTCGCGCCTGTCCCCGGCCGAGGGGCTCCGGCGTCTGCTGTCGGGCGGCGCTGCGTTCGAGCTCGGCAAAGGCTTGGTCAAGCTGGGGCTCGTCACCGCGCTGGTCGCCTGGACGGTCGTGCCGCACGTGGTGGGCCTCGTCGGTTTGGCCGGGGCGCCGGCCAGCGCCGCGCTGGACGCGTTCGGCGTGCTCGCGAGGCGCCTGGTGGTGGCGGTCGTTTTGGCGTCGGCGATCCTGGGCGCGGCCGATCTGCTGTTCGTGCGGCGCACGCATCGGCGCCGATTGCGAATGACGCGCGAAGAGGTCCGCCGGGAGCACAAGGAAGCGGAAGGGGACCCGCTGCATCGGGCCGAGCGCCTGCGGCTGCAGCGTGAAATTTTGGAGCAACGAATGATCGCCGACGTCCGAAAAGCAGACTTCGTGGTGGTCAACCCGGATCATATCGCCGTCGCGCTCCGCTATGACCGTACCCGTGACGCCGCCCCCGTGGTCCTCGCCAGCGGCGAGCGGCTCTTGGCCGAGCGCATCAAGCAGGTCGCTCGGGAGGCGGGGGTCCCGATTTTTCAGGACGTCACCCTGGCCCGGTCGCTGCGGGCGGTGAACGAAGGGGACGAGATCCCCGCCGCGCTCTACGAGGCGGTGGCGGAGGTGATTCGCGTCGTGCAAGGCGTGCCGGACCCCACGCCTTCCGCGAGTCCCAGCGTCGCGCGCCCGGCCCAGGCGGTTCGTGATGGCACGGGGTGGAAGCGGGCTTAAGATGAAGGCCGCCGCATGACGACCCACGCGCAAGGGCAACGGAAAGTTCGCAAGGCTGTATTGCCAGTGGCGGGGCTTGGAACCCGTTTCCTTCCGGCGACGAAGGCGATGCCGAAAGAGATGCTGCCGCTCGTCGATACGCCCAGCATCCAGCTGATCGTCGAAGAGTGCGTGGCGGCGGGCATCGAAGAGATCATCTTCGTCACCGCACGCGGCAAGTCGGCCATCGAGGATCACTTCGACCGCGCGCCCGAGCTGGAGGCGTTGCTCGAACGGCGCGGCAAGGCTGAAGAGCTGGCGCAGATCCGCCGCATCACGGGGCTGGCGCGGTTCTCGTCCGTGCGGCAGGGGGAAGCGCGCGGCCTCGGCCACGCGGTCCTCTGCGCGCGCGAGGTCGTCGGTGACGAGCCTTTCGCGGTGGTGCTGGGCGACGACATCATGGACGGCGCCGTCCCGGGCCTTGGCCAGCTGATCCAGCAATACACGCGACGCGGGACCGGCGTCATCGCGCTGAAAGAGGTGCCGGCGGGACAAGAGCACCTCTACGGGATCGCGGACGGCGACCGCGACGGTGAGCGCGGGCTGCAGGTGCGCCGGCTGGTCGAGAAGCCGGCGCCGGGCACGGTCTCGTCGCGCCTGGCGATCATCGGACGGTACGTGCTGCCACCGGAGATCTTCCCGATCCTGGCCGAGACAGCCCCCGGACGTGGCGGCGAAATCCAGCTCACCGACGGGCTGGCCACGCTGTGCGCGCGGCAAGGCCTCTACGGCCTGGAGGTCGAAGGGGAGCGGTTCGACGTCGGTGACCGCGCCGGATACGTCGTCGCGATGGTCCACTACGCGCTTCGCCGGCCCGAGCTTCGGGACGAGGTCCGCGCCGGGATCGAGAAGTTGCTGGGTAAGTGAACGCGTTGACGGAGCTGGGCTTTGCCCAGCGTAGTCGTCGCGGGAAGTTCAAGGAGCCCTCCCAGGGTTCCTGTCCATGAAAGGGTTACTCGAGGTCGCGGTCGCGCTGCCGGTCAGCGGCACCTTCACGTACCGCGACCCCCGAGACCAGACGGCGCCCGTCGGCGCGCAGGTGGTCGTTCCGTTCGGGTCGCGCACGGTCACGGGTTTCGTCGTCGGGCACGCGGCCGCGGCGCCGGACGGCGACCCGCCGCGCGCCATCGAGGCGGTGGTCGGCGGCGAGCCCGCGTTCGACGAGGGGATGATCGCGTTTTGCCGGTGGACGGCCGAGTACTACCAGGCGCCGCTGGGCGAGGTGCTGCGGGCCGCGCTGCCCCAGGGCGAGCAGGCCACGGCCAAGCGCGCCGTGCGGCTGACGGACCAGGGGCGGCTGGAGCTGGAACGCCAGGCGTCAGCCAAGACGTTGTTGAACGACGCGCCCCGCGATCCGATCCTGGCGGCGCTGGCGGACGCGGGGGGCGAGCTGCCCCTGCAGCGCTTGCTCGACACGTTGTCCAAGTCGCGGGGCGCCCGGGCCATCCTGGCGCGGCACGAGGCGGGCGGCCTGGTGGAGGTCGGCGATGCGCTGACCCGCCGGCGGCCGCCACCCACGGTGGTGCTGGCGTTCGCGGCATCTGCCGATCCGGGCGCGGCGCTGCCGAAGCGAGCGGTGGCGCGGCGGGCAGCGCTGGCCAAGATCGCGGCGGCGGGCGAGGCGGGCGTTCTGGCTGGCGACCTGTCGGCCGCCGAGCGTGGCCACCTGCGGGTGCTGTCGCAGCTGGGGCTGGCCCGCGTCGAGCACCGGGCGATCGCCACGACGCCGCGGGCCTTACCGCCGCCCGCATCGGCGGTGACGCTGAACCCGGATCAGCAGCGCGCGGTCGACGCGCTGTTGGTCGCCTTGAACGGCGGGTTCGCCAGCTTCCTGCTGCACGGCGTGACCGGCTCGGGCAAGACCGAGGTCTACCTGCGGGTGATTGCGGCTGCGCGCCAGGCCGGGCGGGGCGCGCTGGTGCTGGTGCCCGAGATTGCACTCACGCCGCAGCTGGCGGCGCGGTTTCGGGCGCGGTTTGGGGAGGACGTCGCCGTGCTGCACAGCGGCCTGCCCCCGCGCGAGCGGCTGGAGGCCTGGCGCCGGCTGCGCCAGGGTGAGGTCGGCATCGCGCTGGGCGCCCGCTCGGCGGTGTTCGCCCCGGTGCGTGCGCTGGGGGTGGTCGTCGTGGACGAGGAGCACGACCCCTCGTTCAAGCAGGAAGAGGGGGTGCGCTATCACGGGCGCGACCTGGCCATCGTGCGCGCCCGTGAGGCGAACGCCGTCGTGATCCTGGGCTCGGCGACGCCCTCGCTGGAGAGCGAGCACAACGTGCAGCGCGGCCGGTTCACGCGGCTGGCGCTGCCGTCGCGCGCGACCCCCCGGCCGCTACCCGAGGTGACGCTGGTCGACCTGCGGCGACACCCGCCGGGGCCGGACGGTTTGCTGTCTGCGCCGCTGGCGGAAGCGCTGGCGACGGCGCTGGCCGCGGGCGAGCAAAGCATTCTCTTCCTGAACCGGCGCGGATTTTCGACGGTGGTGCTTTGCCGCGCGTGCGGCGAAGGGGTGCGCTGCGGCAGCTGCGTCGTCTCCATGACGTACCACCTGGGGCGGGGGCGCCTGGTCTGCCACTACTGCGGCCGCACGCAGCCGGTGCCCGAGCGCTGCCCGGCCTGCCGGGAGGCGCGCCTCGAGCGGCTGGGGACGGGAACGGAGCGCGTCGAATCGGTGGTCCGCGCGCGCTTCCCGGACGCCCGAATCGCGCGCCTGGATCGCGACACCGCCGGCTCCGGGGCCGCGCGGGAGCTGGACGGCATCCTTCGCCGCATGCACGCGGGCGAGATCGATCTGCTGGTCGGAACGCAGATGGTCACGAAGGGGCACGACTTTCCGGGGGTGACGCTGGTCGGGGTCCTGCAGCCGGACCAGGGGACGAACCTGCCCGATTTCCGCGCGGCCGAGCGGACGTTCCAGTTGCTGGAGCAGGTGGCCGGGCGGGCAGGGCGCGGCGATCGACCCGGGCGCGTGATCATCCAGAGCTACAAGCCCGAACACCCGGCGATCGCCGCGGCCGCGCGGCACGACTACGAAGGCTTCGTGCGCGAAGAGCTGCTCTCGCGCCGCGAGACTGACTATCCGCCGTACTCGCGCATCGTCGTCTTGCGGGTCGACGCGCAGGACGAGGCGGCCGCCCGGGCCGCCGCTGCGGCCGCCGCTGAAGCGGCGCGGCAGGCAAGCGGTGGGGTCGTGCGGGTCGCGGGTCCGGCGGACGCGCCGCTGGCCCGCCTGCGCGGGCGGTCGCGGGTCCAGGTCTGGCTGTACGCCCACGACCGGCAGGCGCTGGCGGCCACGGCGCGGGCGGCTGCGCGGGCCGCGCGGCCCGGGGGCGATCTGCGCGTCGCGGTCGACGTGGACCCGCAGAGCGTGCTCTGAATGATAAAGTCCCGCCGGGGATGAAGCTGCTGATCATCGCCGGCCCGTACGAGGCCGACCGCATCCGCAAGGCGGCGATCTCGGCCGGGTTCGAGACCCTCGCCGTCGAGCCCGGCGAAAGCCTGTCCGGGTGGATCACGGCCTCGCGCCCCGACCTCATCGTGATGGCGCCGCAGATCGTGCATCCCGACCCGGCGCTGGCGCTGGCCAAGGTCCGGACGGTGCCGCGCGGGCGGGTTCCGGTGTTCCTGGTCGGCGACGCCGCCGAAGAAGAGCGGATGCGCAACCTGGCCGAGGGTTTCTTCGTCCGGCCGATCGCGCCCGAGCTCCTCCTGGCGCAGGCGCGCGCGATCCTGACGCCCGCCCCGGCGGCCGCCCGCGCGCTGCCCGACTTCGAGCGCACGGAGATGGGCCTGGGCGGTGGGGCGATGCCGCGGCCGGCGCGGTCGGAGCCCGACTTCGAGCGCACGGAGATGGGCGTTGGAGGCCCGGCGCTGAAGCCGCTGGTCGCGGCGGCGCTAGGCGGCCTGCCGCTTGGGCAGCCGCGCGGGGCCGACCCGAGCCGGTTGCTCGCGGAGCTGGGGGCGGGCATCGACGCGCTGCTGGACGCCGACCTCGAGGCCATCGTGGCGGCGCGCCCGCGTGGTGCCGCGGCGGAGGCCCAGCCGGAGTTTGGGGTCGAGCTCACGCGGAAGGCCGACCCCGACCTGATGGCGGACGCCGCGCGGGGTGCCCAGAAAAAACGTGTGGCCAAGAAGCCCGGGCGAACGTCGCCTGGCATGCCCGCGCCGGTCGTGGCGTCGCCTCCGGCGGACGATCCACGCAATCGGGTGCTGCGCCGGTACGCCATCGTGCAGGACGCCGATTACTTCACCGTGCTCGGTGTGGCCCGGGCCGCCAGCGACGAGGACGTCCGGCGCGCGCACGCCGCGGTGATTCGCGAGACGGGGGCGCTCGACGGTTCGCTGGCCGACGACCTGGCCGAGCACATCGCCGACATCCGCGCTGTCGCGGACGAGGCTCTGCGCGTCCTGACCGACGCGCGCTTGCGCCCGCGTTATGCGGCGCACCTGCCCCGATGACCGCGCGCGCCTTGCGAACGGTCTTCTTTGGTTCGCCGGCCTTCGCCGTGCCGTGCTTGCGCGCGGTGGCGGCCGAGACGGCTCTGCAGGCCGTCGTCAGCCAGCCGGATCGCCCCGCCGGGCGCGGGCAGGCGCCGACGCCCCCCGCCGTGAAGGTGGAGGCCGAGAAGCTGGGCGTGCCCGTATTTCAGCCCGAGAAGGTCCGGACGCCCGAGACCGCGGCGGCGCTGGCGGCGTTCGCGGCGGACCTGTTCGTGGTCGTCGCGTACGGGCGCATCCTGCCGCAGGCGCTGCTCGATCTGCCGCGGCTCGGCCCATTCAACGTGCACGCGTCCGTGCTGCCGAAGCTGCGCGGCGCCGCCCCCATCCAGTGGTCGATCATCCGGGGCGAGGCCGAGACCGGGGTGTCCATCATGCGGATGGAGGCGGGCCTCGATACGGGGCCGGTGGCGGCCGTGCGGCGGCTGCCGATCACCGACGAGGATACGACCGGCACGCTGTCTGAAAAGCTGTCGCGCCTGGGCGCCGAGCTGCTGGTCGCGACGTTGCCGGCCATCGCGGACGGGTCGGTCCGTTTTCAGCCGCAGGACGACGCGGCGGCCACGCTGGCGCCGCTGTTGACGAAGAGCGATGGCGTCCTGCGCTGGGACCAGCCAGCGCGGTTGGTGTCGGCGCAGGCGCGCGGTGTCGACCCCTGGCCGGGGGCCACCACCACGCTGGGTGGTGAGTCGTTGAAGCTGTTCTCGCCCCGCGTGGTGACCGGCGGTGCGGAGGCGCCGGGTGTGGTCATCGAAACTGGACCACAAGGTCTTCTCGTCAGCTGCGGCGGGGGAACGGCGGTCGCTTTCGCCGAGCTGCAGTTTCCGGGCAAACGCCGGATGCCCGCCGGATTGGCGCGTGACCGGCTTCCCCGCGGCACGATCCTGGGCTCGTGAGCAGCGGCGCCGAGACACCCGGTCCGCCGACGCCACGCGATCTCGCGCGGGGCGTCCTGGCGCGCGTCGAGCGGGACGGCGCCTTCGCGGGGCGGGCGCTGGACGCGGCGCTGGGGCGCGTGCCGCAGATGTCGTCCGCCGACCGAGGCCTGGCGACCGAGCTGGTCTACGGCGTCCTGCGCCGGCGCGCGCGCCTGGATCGGGCGATCGGCGCGCTGGCGCACAAGGGGATCGACGCGCTGGACCTGGACGTCCGGATCGCGCTGCGGGTCGGCGCCTATCAGTTGCTGTTCCTCGATCGGATCCCCGCCTACGCGGCGGTGAGTGACGCCGTCGAGGCCTGCAAGCGCGCGAAGGGGCGGGGCGCCGCCGGGTTCGCCAACGCCATCTTGCGGCAGCTCGCGCGGGCGGGCGAGCCGCCGCTGCCCGATCCGAACACCGACGTGGCGATGCACCTGGAGGTGGCCGTCGGATTTCCCGGGTGGCTGGCGCGCCTGGCGCTGGCCGAGCTGCCGGCGGCCGAGGCGCTCGCGTTCGGGGAGGCCACCGTGGCCGCCGCGCCGCTCACCTTGCGCGCCAACACCGCTCGCATCGGGCGCGACGCGCTGATCGAGCGGCTGCGCGAAGAGCGCCCGGACGCCACCCTGGAACAGGCGGCCGTCGCGCCGGACGCGATCCTGGCCCGTCACTTCGACGCCCCGGCCACCACGGCGGCCTGGCGGGCCGGGTTGTTCGCCGTTCAGGACGCGGGCGCCCAGGTCATCGCCGAGCTCTGCGGCGCCGCGCCGGGCGAGCGTATCCTGGACGCTTGCGCGGGCGTCGGTGGCAAGACCGCGCACCTCATAGCCTTGGGCGCGGGGCGCGCCCAGGTGACGGCGGCCGACATCTCCGAGGCCAAGCTGCGCGAAGCGGGTCGCACGTTGCAGCGCCTGGGTCTCGCGCCGGCGACCATGATGACGGCCGACCTGACCCGCCCGTTGCCCGCCGGGACGCCGCTCTTCGACCGCATCCTGCTGGACGCGCCTTGCAGCGGGTTGGGGGTGCTGCGCCGGCACCCCGAGGCGCTGCTCCGCCGGACGGCCGCCGACCTCACGTCGCTGGCCGCCGCCCAGCGCGGCATGCTGGGGACCCTGGCGTCGGCCGTCCGCCCCGGTGGCCTGCTGGTCTACGCCGTGTGTACGTTCGATCGCGCCGAATGCGAGGACGTCGTCACCGCATTCCTGCGGGATCACCCCCGGTTTCGGGTCGAGCCGGCATCAGCCGCCGGCGGAGGGGTTCCCTGGCCGCGGCTGACCGTCGCCGAAGGCCCGTTGGCCGGCGCGATCAGGACTTGGCCTCAACGCGACGACGCCGACGGCTTCTTCGCGGTCCGGCTGCGATTGGAGGGTTAAACTGAAGACCGTGGCTCCCTCCAACCCCCGTCGCCCGGTTCGGATCGCCCCGTCGATCCTCGCGTCCGACTTCGCGCGGCTGGGCGAAGACGCGCGCGCGGTCGAGGCGGCCGGGGCGGACCTGCTGCACGTCGACGTGATGGACGGCCGGTTCGTCCCCAACATCAGCGTGGGGTTGCCGGTAGTCGCGGCGATGAAGCAGGCGACCAAGCTGCCGCTGGACGTCCATTTGATGATCGTCGAGCCTGAGCGCTACCTGGACGCGTTCGCCAAGGCCGGCGCCGACGGCATGACCGTCCACCTGGAGGCCTCGCCTCACTTGCACCGGACCATCGAACACATCCGCGAGCTGGGCAAGAAGGCGTCCGTCGCCCTGAACCCGCATTCGCCCATCGACAACCTGGACGTCGTCCTGCCCGAGCTGGACATGGTCCTGGTCATGTCCGTGAACCCCGGCTTCGGCGGCCAGAAGTTCATCGACGCCGTCGTCCCCAAGATCCGCGAGCTGCGCGCCGAGATCGACCGCCGTGGCCTCTCGGTGGCGATCGAGGTCGACGGCGGCATCGACCCCCAGACCGCCCCGACCGTCATCGAAGCCGGCGCCACCGTCCTGGTCGCCGGCTCGGCCGTGTTCCACGCGCCGGGCGGAGCGGCCGGGTACCGCGACGCGATCGCGGCGCTGCGGGCCTGAGCCGTCGACGTCGAGCGGACCAACTGCCGGCGCCCACCCTTTGTGGAATACCGAGCTATCGGTCCGTTTTGTCTTCTGCAAATGCCCCCAGGACAAAGGAGCAATGTGATGAACACGGCCACGCATAAATTGTCGATTCTGATGACGCTGATGCTCGCATTCGTAAGCCGCGCGACGTTTGCGCAGTCGGCATCTTCCTACAAGCCGTTGACGAGCGCGGACGCGCAGTACCTTCAGCATACCGGCTACGCGGTCTACAACACTGATACCCATGGCGCTCACAGCGTGACCGCAGACTACCAAGTGGTGGCCGTATCGGGTTCCACCACATGGAGTTTTACGGCCTCGGGATACAACAGCGGTGGCACGTTCACATGTACGGCATATGCGATTCTGCTTTCCGGATCTTTCCCGACGACCACGGGAACGCCACAGTCGAACGTCTCCACGGGGGGCTTTCAGATATCCGGCTTTTCTGTGACCGTCCCCTCAGCGGGAACGTACGCTGTCTCGACGGTGTGTTCACTGCCAGCATCGGTTGGAACTCGAAACGCGACGTTGTTCGGCGTGTCTCCGTAAACGCGCAATAAGAGCGGACCAAGCACAATGTCCATCCAAAGGAGCTGGCCCATTTCACTCAAGGCCATCGTATTCAGCGTTGCCGGCGTGTGCGTCCTTGCCATAGGCGTGCACTTCGCGATGGCGGCGACTGGTGCGGCGGGTCCTGCTTTCCAATCGATGACCTATAGTGGTCCCGGTGGCGGCGGGGGACAGTTCGGCGGGGCGGGAGGGCGTCCCGGCGGTGCCTTCATCCAGCACACTGGCTATGCCGTTTACAACACCGACACGGCGTCGGCGCAGGACATCACCGCGTCGGCGGGCCTGCCGGGGATCTGCGTCGACTGTGGACCGACGGACTACACATTCCACGCCGCGGTATACGACAACGGCGGGAAGATCACATGCACAGCTTATGTCATCGAGCTGGGCGGTTCGTTTCCGACCCATGTTGGCGCCCCACAGTCCGTGACGACCGTCGGTGCGGCGACGTTGACGTTCGACGTGTCCTTCACCGCGACCGCCGGAATCGTGTACGCGCCATCCATCGTGTGCACACTCCCGCCTTCGGACAGCGCAAACGGCAATGCGACGTTGTTCGGGGTCTACACGCCGTAGGTGGTACCCGGCGGGGCAGACCTGCCGCCCGTGAGGGCGGGCGGCACCCTGCGTCGGGCTCCGCCCCGCCTCCAGCGCCCGCTTGACTTTCTGCCGCAGGGCTGCGATTCGGATCCTGCTCCGGCGGCACCCTATCTTGCAGCTGTCCACCTCGATACGCACATCGTTGTCTCGTCTCTGGTCGCGGGCTCAGCCCGCGGCCGCGGCGGCTCGCGCGGGTTGGGCGCGGCTGCGTGGCCGGGCCGACGCGTTCGCGGCCGAGCTGCGGGCCCACCCCCGCTTGATGCGGACCGCAACCATCACTCTGGACGTCCTGGCGCTGGCGGTCACGGCCACGGTCTTCCTGCAGATGAACAAGCGGTTCTTCTACAGCCCGATTGGCTACGACGAGGAGTTCTTCGCGTGGGGGGGGTGGTCGATCACCAAGGGGCTGGCCCCGTATCGCGACTTCATCGAGTTCAAGCCGCCGATGGTGTTCATCACCCACGCCTTCGCGCAGCTGCTGTTCGGCTTCAAGAACGGGGGGTACCGGAAGTTCTTCACGATCTTCCCACTGCTCTCGATGCTGGTCCTGCAGGGGACGCTGATGGCCCGCCGTATCCCGCGGTTGCTCGCGCTGGCGCTGATGCTCGCCATCATCGTCCTCTTCGTGAACCCGGCCTGGCACGACACGGCGCTCAGCGACGCGGAAGGCATCGGCGTCTCGTACTACATGCTGGGACTCGGCTGCCTGCTGTGGGAGGGGCGCCACGCCAAGGCCACGACGATCCTCGGTGGGGCGTTCCTGAGCTGCTGTGTCCTGTCGAAAGAGCCGT
>JBJMQQ010000109.1:0-17491 GCA_045802645.1 Polyangia bacterium | reverse complement strand
TCGAGGCCGCGCGCGGCCTGCGGATCCTGGTCGTCGACGGCGACCCCCGCACCGTCCGGACCGAGGTCGAGACGTTCTTCCTGGAGGCGGCGTTGCGGGCGGGCGGCAGCGGCTTCTCGGTCGCGACGGTCCTGCCGGACGAGCTGGGCGATCGGGATCTGTCCGCCACAGGCGCCATCTTCATCGCGAACGTCAGCCGCCCCAGCCCGGCGGCGGCGGCCGCGCTGGAGCGCTATGTCCGGGGCGGCGGCGGGCTGTTCGTGTCGGTGGGCGACAAGGTCGACGCGGATGGGTGGAATCAGGCCCTGGGCGCTCTGTTACCGCAGCCCCTGTCGCTGGCCCGCAGCGCCGCCGCTTTGCCCGGGGCGCGCGCCGAAGGTGAGACGGTCGACACGCGCCCCGCCGAGCGCCTCGCCCCCTTCGACCGGCGCCACCCGTTGCTGTCGGGTTTCCCGGCGCGCGGTGAGGGGCTCTCCTCGGCCCGCTTTTTCGAGTACATGCTGCTGGCGCCGGTGCCGGACGCGCCGTCCCGCCGCATCCTGCTGCGATACGAAAGCGGCGCGCCCGCGCTGGTCGAGACGCAGGTCGGGCGCGGCCGGGTCCTGCTGCTGACGACGTCGGCCGACCGCGAATGGACGGACCTGCCGATCCGCCCCGGGTTCCTGCCGCTGGTTCAAGAAGCGGCCCGCTACCTGGCCGGTGCGCCGTCCGGTGAGGCAACCGCGGCGCTGGCGGTCGGCGAAAAGCGCGAGATCCTGCTGGGCGCCGACGAGAGGCGCCTGGAGGTGGTCCGCCCGGGCGGCGATTCGCGCTGGCTGATCCCGCCGTCGCGCCCCGATCCGAAGGCCCGGCGCGCCGTCGTCTTCACCGAGACCGACGAGCCCGGCTTCTACCGCGTCCGCGCCGCGCGCGCCGACGGCACAGTCGCCGAACGCCCCGACGCCTCCTTCGTCGTCGACCTGGACGCCGGCGAATCCGACCCCGCCCGCCTCCCCGACGAGCGACGCCCCGACCGCAGCGGCGGCCGCGCCGGCAGCGGCCCCCCGCCCCAGCGCCGCATGGAGCTCTGGCACCTCTTGGGCGCCCTGGCCATCGCCCTCGTCCTCATGGAATCCCTCCTCACCCTCCGCTTCCGCCGCGGCCGCACCCGCACCTGACGAGAATCTAGTTCGCGACGGGTGAAGTTGCGGCGACTGAGATGCCGATCGCTTGGAAGGACGAGGCGAGGGCGCGGTGGGCGGGGGTGCCCAGGAGGGAGGCCAGCATGGCGGCGGGCGCGGGCATGGAGACCGTGCAGGCCGCCTTCAGCGCGGCGACGCGGGCCGCGCTCTCCTCGACACGCGCCCGGAAGCCCGCGCTCCCCTCGGCGGCGCGCAGGATCGCCTCGAACGCCGCGACCTGCCGCGCGACCGGCTCCCGGACCAGCAGGTGGTCGACGCCCGCTTCGATGGCACCGACCGCCAGTTCCTCGATTGAATAGCGATCGGCGACCGCCTTCATTCCCAGATCATCGGAGACCAGCACGCCGCGAAAGCCGAGCTCGCCACGCAGCAGGTCCGTCGCGATCCGCCGTGACAGCGTGGCCGGGCGATCGGGGTCCAGCGCCGGGTAAAGGACGTGCGCCGTCATGAAGGCCTCCATCCCGGCCTTCGCCGCCGCCGCGAACGGCGCCAGCTCGACCCGGCGCAGCCGTTCCAGGTCGTGCGGCACGACCGGCAGCTCGTGGTGCGAGTCCGTCCGCGTGTCGCCGTGCCCCGGGAAGTGCTTGCCGCAGCCGACGAGGCCAGCGCCCCGCAGCCCGCGCCAGAACGCCAGCGCCTGCTCCGCCGCCGCGTCGGGCTCGGTCGCGAACGCCCGATCGCCGATGACCGGGTTGGCGGCGTTCGTGTGCACGTCCAGCACGGGGGCAAAGTCCCAGCCGATCCCCAGGGCCGCCAGCTCCTCGCCGATGGCGCGCCCGACGGCGGTGGTGCGCGTTGCGTCGCCGGCAGCGCCGACGGCCAGCATCGGCGGCCAGACGGTGGCCGGCGCCCGCACGCGTTGCACCACCCCGCCCTCCTGATCGATGGACACCAGCAGCGGCGCATCGACAGGCGCCGCCCGGCGCAGCGCGGCCACCAGGCCGGCCACCTGCACCGGATCAGCGATGTTCGGGCGAAACAGCATCACCCCGCCCACCTCGGACGCGACGACCCGCGCCCGCAGCTGCTCGGGCAGCGCCGGCCCGTCGAAGCCGACCGACAACAGCTGTCCGACCTGGGCCGCCAGGTTCATCGGCTTTGCCCACCGAACGCAGGCAACGGGAGAGCAACCCGAGGGGTCGTACGCATCCGCAGATTTTAAGTCCGGTGGTCCCGCAATCCACTTTCCAATGTTTGAAGGGCTGATATAAGGTGCGGGCCTTTTCGCCCCGAACGTCCATTTTTCCCGCCGCTCTCGTCGACACGTCACAGATGATCAAGGTCAAGCGAATCGATCACGTCGCCATCGTCGTCGCGGAACGGGACGAAGCCAGCGCCCAGCTCGCGGCGCTCTTCGGCTTGACCGCGGGCGCGCCCGAGCACGTCGCCAGTCAGGCCACGGACGTCACGTTCCTGTACCCCTCGGGTGACGCGGACGGCGCCGGCTGCGCGCTGGAGGTCTGCGCGCCACGCGGGAACGCCGCGCTCGAGAGGTTCCTCGACCGCCGCGGCCCGGGCCTGCACCATCTCTGCTACGAGGTCGACGACCTGCGCGGCTCGCTGGCGGCGCTGCGATCCGAGGGCGTGCAACTCATCGACGATGAGCCGCGCCTGGGCTCGCGCGGGCACCACGTCGCGTTCCTGCACCCGGCCGCCACGGGCGGCGTGCTCATCGAGCTTTGCCAAAGGTCGGAAGCGTGAAGCGCCCGAACGTGTCACGGTCATGCAAGCGCGTTGCGTTGGTCGCGACGCTGGTCCTGGGATCGGCGCTGCTGGCCCACCGCGCGCTCGCGCAGATGGGCGGCATGGGTCCCGGCGGCATGCAGCCCCCGCCCCCGCCCGGCCAGAATTCCGAGAAGGAAGAAGGCCCCGCCGAGGAAGCGCCCGAGGAGAACCGCCCGTCGGACCTCGAGCCGCTGGCCAGCTACCCCGAACAGAGCCGCCGCAAGATGCAGATCTTCGAGATCGACGGCTACATCCGGCTGCGCAGCGACTTCATGCACGACTTCTTCCTGGGGCTCGGCTACTCGAACGTCCCCAGCGGGTCGACCGTGCCCGGGCAGACGTATGGGATACCGCCGTTCCCGGTGCCGCTCGATTGCCCGGCGCCCGCGCAGGGCGGCATCATCAACGCCAGCGGCGCGGCGCCCGCGAACCCGGGGCAGAACTGCGGGCAAAAGAACATTGGCGGCGCCAACCTGCGCCTTCGCCTGCAGCCCACGCTGAACGTCACTGACCAGGTGCGCGTGCACGCGCAGATCGACGTGCTCGACAACACGATCCTGGGCTCGACGCCCGACTCGCTGGCCGGCATCCAGGGCTACAACGTGCCTCCGGCCGTGTCGAGCGCCGGCCAGCCGATCTCGCCGACTTCGCTGCCGGGCGTGGCGCCCTCGGGTTTCCAGTCCACGACCCAGGACCCGCCCGAAATCGGCCAGAACGGCTACACGTCCAGCATCCGCGCCAAGCGTGCCTGGGCCGAGATCGACACCGAGTTCGGCTCCATCCGGTTCGGCCGCATGCCCTGGCACTGGGGGCGCGGCATGTTCTACAACGACGGCAACTGCGCGGACTGTGACGTCGGGACCACCGTCGACCGCGTGATGGGGCTGACCACCATCTACGGCCACCAGCTGGCGCTGGCCTGGGACCTGGGCGCGCAGGGGATGACGACCCAGCAGCTGTCGCTGGGTCGCCTCGATCCCAGCGGCTACCCCTACGACCTGTCGCAGAACGACGACGTACTGCAGCTGATGGGATCGGTCACCCGGATCGACAACCCGATCACGTTGCGCGAGCGAATCGACCGCGGCGACGTCGTGGTCAACTACGGGCTGCAGGTCGTCTATCGCGACCAGGGCAAGATCGGCGTGCCCCCGACGGTGAACACCGACCCGACCGTCACCTCGAACTACGGTCCCCAAGCGCTGGGGCCGGACCAGCTCCCGGCGCTCGTGGACTACGGTGCCTGGAGCCTCACCCCGGACCTGTGGTTCAAGCTGTACTACAAGTCGTTCACGCTGGAGGCCGAGGGGATCGGCATCCTCGGGCGCATTCAGCACCCGGGCGCGCTGTCCGTCGACGACAAGCAGCTGACGCTGGCGCAGGCCGGCTGGGTCGTCGCCAGCGAGCTGCGCCTGTTCCACGATGCCTTCTTCGTCGGGTTCGAGGTCGGCGGCGCGACGGGCGACCAGGCGGCCGCCCCCGGGCAGTACCTGAACTACCGGTGGCGATTCGTGCAGCAGCCGACCGGCGACCACGCGATCAACGACTTCCATTTCTCGCCCGACTACCACGTCGACGAGATCTTCTTCCGTCACATCATGGGGACGGTCACCAACGCGACCTACATCAAGCCGCAGGCCGCGTACTGGTTCGACCTGGGCCGCACGCGCGCGGTCGGCGTCAACGGCGGCGCCATCTTCAGCATGGCCCAGGTGCCCGTCTCGACCCCGGGCGACGCGCTGATGTACGGCGTCGAGACCAACCTCGGTCTCGGATACCGCAACACGGCTGAGGGCTTCTACGCCGGGTTCGTCTGGGGCGTCTTCTGGCCGCTGGCCGCGCTGGACCGCCCGGCGCCGCAGTGGAGCGGCCTGGACGTGGCCAACGCCAGCGCCGCTCAGATCGTCCGCGTCAATCTCGGCGTGAAGTTCTAGCGGCGGCGCTGCGCGCCGGCCGCTACTTGAAGGTCTTCAGGCGCTCTTCGGCGTCTTTGCGGGACGCGGCGTCTTCGTTGGTGCCGGTGTCGAGGTACTTCTGGAAGGCTTCGCGCGCCTCGGCGTTGCGTCGCTCTTGCGAGTACATGAGGCCCAGGTCGTAGTAGGCCTTGGCGAGCCGCGGGTTCTTCTGCACCGCGACCTGGTACTCGGAGATCGCCTCGTCGGTCTTGCGCTGGCGCCGGTAGACGACGGCCAGGTCGAAGTGTAGCTCCGCGTCGTCCGGCCTGATGGCCAGCGCCTTCCGAAACGCGACGATCGCGCCTTCCTTGTCGTCCGTCTTCGACTTCGCGACGCCGAGGTTGGTCCACCCCTGCGGATCGGCGGGCTTGAGCTCGGTCGCCTTTTCGAGGTGCTCGATCGCGTGCTTGTAGTCGCCTTCCTGCTTGTACGCGTACCCCAGCGACAGCCGCGCCTCGTAGTTCTCGGGCTTGAGCTCCAGGGAGTCCTCCAGCTCTCGGATGCCCTGGTCGGTCTTCTTCAGCCGCACGTAGGCCGCGCCCAGGTTGGCGTGCGCCTCGGCGTCCTTGGGCTGCAGCTTGACCGTGGTCTCGTACTCGCCGGCCGCCTTGGCGTAGTCGCCCTGCGCCCGGTACAGGTTCCCCAGCGTGAAGTGGGCGGCCGCGTAGTCGGGCCGGACCTTGATGGCCTTCTCGCACTCGCCGATGGCCGCCGGGATCTTCCCCTCCCGCTTGTACTGTAAGGCCAAGTTGTAATGTCCCGCGGCCTCGTCGGCGCGCGCGACGCGCGGGCCGAGCAGCGCCAGAGCCAGCGCCAACAGCCGCAACGGTGACCGGAAGGTAGACCTTCTCATGCCGTACTCCACGCGGCAGCCTATCACGCCAGGGTGCCCGCGCGTCGGCCCGGGGTGGCCGGTGCTATAGTCGGTCCGCACCGATGCTGCAGGCGCTGCTGGTCACGTTCCGTGAAGGGATCGAGTCGTTCCTGATCGTCGGCGTGGTCGCCGCCTATCTCAAGAAGTCCGGGCGCGCGGGACTCCTGCGGGGCGTGAAGGTCGGGCTGGCCGTCTCGGTGGTCACCTGTTTGGCCGGCGCGTGGCTGTGGCTGCAGGTCCCCAATCAGCCGCTCTATGAAGGGATCGCCGCCCTCACGGCTGCGCTGGTCGTCGGCGTGCTGCTGGTCCAGATGGTGCGCTCGGGCCGGCACATGAAGAGCCAGATCGAGGCGCGCGTGGCCCGCGCAGCCGCCGCGCGGGACGGAGGAGCCGGACCGGACGCGCGCCCGTCGCTCCGCGCGCTCATCGCGGTGGCGCTGGTGACGACGCTGCTGGTCACCCGTGAGGGGCTCGAGGCGGTGTTCTATCTGGGCGTCCAGGCGCTGGCGTTTCGCGGCACCGGCCAGGGCGTGTCCATCATCGTCGGCGCGGTCCTTGGCCTCGCGGGGGCGGGCCTGGCGGCGTGGGGCTGGACTCGTTTTGGGCACCGATTGAATTTGGGAATCATCCTCAAGGTGACCGCGCTTTTTCTGGGTCTCTTCCTGCTGCAGCTGGTGGTCTACGGCATCCACGAGCTCGCCGAGAGCGGCGTCATCAAGGGGAGCCAGGCCTTCCACGACGCGACCGAGGTGCTGGGCCCCGACGGCAAGGTCGGCCACGCGCTGTCGTACTCGCTGCTGGGGGCGCCGCTGCTGTACCTGCTATGGGCGCGAAGGGCGCGCAGCAGACGCCGTCCACCGGTCGCGGCCTGAGCCGGCTGGCGAGGGCGTGGTCGAGAGCGAGTTCGAGTTCGTGTTCGAGGGTGGCCCGCGTATCGCGTGTGCAAGCAGGTACATGGGTGACGTTTTAGTACGGGTACATGGGTGACATTTATGGGGCTTCCGCCGGAGGTCGCGGGGGTATGGGATCGAAGGTGCCCGACCGTGCGTCGTACATGCCGAGGTCGAGGGTGGCAAAGGTGACCAGCCATCGGCCGTCGAGCTCTTCTCGGAGGCCGACGGGCTGGTGAACCAAGGCGTTCGACAGGAAGACCTGCCGGGCTCCGGGCAGGCGAATATGACCGCCTCGGCCGACAGTGAGAACGTCGTCGTGAAGGGGATATTGCAGTTCGGGCAGCGGCTTCGGCAGGGGACGATCTGAGGGCCGATAAAGGTCAGCGGGTCGCTTCATGTCGAGCGCCTCATGCGGCCGCTTCTCGTTGAACTCCTTCCGGAAGTCGTCAAATCGCTCCTGCTGCTGCATCAGATTGCTACGAGCCGGCCGGGCAGTCTCGGCTTTGAGGGTCCGGTGCATCCGCTCGTGCTGGCCATTCTGCTCGGGGTGAGCGGGCTGGATTCGCTCGTGCCGAATGCCGAGTCGCAGCCACAGCGCTGAGAGCCGCGTGAGACCAGCTAGGCCGTGCGCCGACGAAAAGGGCGTTCCGTTATCCGTTCTCATCACCAGTGGAAGCCCATACCTGCTGAAGATGTCCTCGAACACCCCACGCGCCTGTTCTTCGTCGGTGCCGTCGAGCGCTTCGACAGCCAGGATGAATCGGCTGTGTAGGTCGGTCGCGGTCAGCGGATAGCAGTATTGTCGATTGCCAAGCCGAAACTGTCCCTTGTAGTCAGCGGCCCAGACCTCATTTGGTCCCTGCGCGATGGTCAGCGCTCCGGCGTACCGTGAAGGCCACCGTCGGCGCTTCCGCTCTTCAACGAGCCCGTGCCGTTTCAGAATCGCTGCAATCGTCCCTGCCGACGGCAATACCAGTCCAGGGCTGTCTCGTTCCAAAACATCTTTCAGCTTCCGCCCGCCCCAGCTCGGGTGGGCGGTCCGCGCTGAAACCAGCAGCTGCTCGATCGCCTCGGGCGTCTTATGCGCCAGCTGCTTTCGCGCTCGGGATTGATCCTCGAGTGCCGTCACTCCCTGACGCTGGAACCGCTCCCAGAACTTGTACCCAGTCTTCCGGCTGATACCGAACTCGCGGCAGAGATCCACCATCCGCTCGCCCTTCGACAGCCTGCTCACGAATTGCATTCTCTCGGACATCGGGTGACTCACTTTCCAGGGCACGGCGTCCTCCTGCGCCGTCCCCTATCAGCGTGTCACCCATGTACCCGTACTGTTTTGTCACCTATGTACCCGGTCTGTACCCGGGCCACCCTCGAACTCGCTCACGACCACGCCAGCCCTCTGCTCCTCCGTCTCAGTCGGCTTCCGCCTCGGCGTCGCTGGCGATGCCGTGGAGGCGCAGCTTTTCCCACAGGTTCTTCCGCGAGATGCCCAAAATCTCGGCGGCCTTCATCTTCTTGCCGTTGGCCTGGGCCAGCGCGCGCAGCAGGTATTCGTGCTCGAACTCTTTCAGCGCGGCGCTCAGCGACCGCAGCGACCCCGCCGGCGTGCTGGCAGTGCCGTCCAGGGTGCCGGTGATGCCGCCCGGCAAGTGCTCGACCTCGATCTCACCACCGTTGGCCAGGACGACCGCGTGCTCGATCGCGTGGGCGAACTCGCGCACGTTGCCGGGGAAGTGGTACTGCGACAGCACCGCCCAAGCGCGCGGCGAGATGGTCGACGGCGTCTTGCCGGGCTGCGTGAACTTGTTCAAGAAGTACTGGAGCAGCAGCGGCATGTCGCCGCGCCGCTCGCGCAGCGGCGGGATCTCGATGTCGAGCACGTTCAGCCGGTAGTAGAGGTCCTCCCGGAACCTGCCTTCCTTGATCCGCTCGCGCAGGTTGCGGTGCGTCGCCGAGATGATGCGGACGTCGACCTTCGTCGACTCGTTGGTGCCCAGCGGCTCGACGGTCCCTTCCTGAAGGACGCGCAGCAGCTTGGCCTGCGCAGGCAGCGGAACCTCGGCGATCTCGTCCAGCAGCAGGGTGCCACCGTCGGCGGCCTTGAACCGCCCGTCGCGCCGTTTCACCGCGCCCGTGAACGCCCCCCGCTCATGCCCGAAGAGCTCGGCCTCGAGCAGCGTCTCCGGAAACGCGGCGCAGTTTACGGCGATGAACGCCTTCGCGCGCCGGGTGCTCCGGTCGTGCAGCGTGCGGGCGACGAGCTCCTTGCCGGTGCCGCTCTCGCCCGTGATCAGGACGGGGGCGTCGCTCTGCGCGATGGTCTCGATGCGCTCGGATAGGCGCAGCATGGCCGGGCTGCGGCCGATGATGCTCCCCGCGGTGCCCGCCCCGGCGCCGTTCGACTTGCGCTGAGACAGCTCGGCCCGCGCCTGTTCCAGCTCGCGCTTGAGCGCGCGCTGGGTCGCGATGCGCTGCATCTGCAAAATGATCTCGTCGACCTCGAACGGCTTGGTCAGGTAGTCGTAGGCGCCTTCCTTCAGCGCCGAGACCGCGTCTGTGACCGCGGCGTGCGCCGTGATCAGGATGACGTCCGTCCCCGGTGATTCCTGGCGGACCCGCCGGAACAGGGTCAGCCCGTCTACCTTCGGCAGGCGGATGTCACAGATCATCACGTCGAACACGTTCGACGAGATCTGGGTCAACCCTTCGGCGCCGTTCGCAGCCAGGCTGACACGGTGCCCCGCGTCGCGGAGGGCTTCGCCGACCACCGTCCGGAAATCCGGTTCGTCATCGACCAGTAGGATGTCGAGCATCTGCAGGGGAACTCTACGCCGATACGCTGGCGCCGACCCGCTGCCGCGTCAAGGAGGTGAACGTCGGAATCTCGGGGTTCTCAGATCGACCACCGTCTGGCGGGTCCCGGACTCGGACCGGGTGGGTGCCGCCAGGGCCCGGTCCCGACCCGCGCTCTTGGCGGCGTAGAGGGCGCTGTCCGCTGCGGCGTGCAGCGAATCGAAGCCGGGCGCGGCCACGCAATCGAGGTCGGCCACCCCGATCGACACGGTCGGACGCGGGGCGGGGGTTCCGTTTTCCGACTCGTCAAAGCGCTCGACCCCCAGGCGGCGGATCGTCGCACAGACGCGGTGGGCCAGCGCCAGCGCCTCGGTCGCCGTCGTGTTCACGGCCAGGACGGCGAACTCGTCCCCGCCCGTGCGCGCCGCGAGGTCGGTGATCCGGCAGCTCCGCCGCAGGCCGTCGGCCACCAGCAGCAGCGCCCGGTCACCGGTCGCGTGCCCGCGCTGGTCGTTGATCTGTTTGAGGCAGTCGAGGTCGATGAGCAGCAGTGACAGCGGCGTGCCGTAGCGGTCGGCGCGGTTGCGCTCGTCCGCAAAGGCCGCGACTAACCGGCGGCGGTTCGCCAGCCCCGTCAGCGGATCGGTCACCGACAGCGCCTCCAGCTGGTCTTCCTTGCGCCCCGTCAACCAGCCGGCCAGCGTCGTCCCCAGCAGCGTCGCGGCCAGGAGGTAGCCGTACACCAGCGGCTGCCGCGCGATCTCCTCGACGACGTGGAACGGCAGGTGCGCGCGCCGGACGGCTATGCCCCGCAACGTGACGAGCCCCGCGACCAGGGCCACGGATAACAGGACCCCGATGGCGGGATAGGTCCAGCGCCGTGGCCAGCCCAGTCGAAACATGTTTGCTACGAGAGCGACCTAGACATGGCGGTCGCCGGTCGGGTGGTCGTCCGCGGGCGCGGCGGACAGCGCGCGCTCGACTGCGCGCAGCAGCTCGTCGCCGGAGACGTCCCCCTTGCGCACGACGCCGGCCACGCCCGGGCCCAGCACCGCGCGCTCGGCCCGGGTCATGTACATGGCCGAGAGCACCACGAACGGAAGGTGGGTCAGCCGGCCGTCGGCGCGGGCCGCGCGCAGCACCTCGAGCCCGCTCAGCCCCGGCATGACCAGGTCGAGAACGACGGCGTCGAACGGCCGCAGGCGCATGAGGCGCAGCCCCTCTTCGCCGGATGAGACCGGCAGGACGGCGTAGCCGCTGGCCTCGAGACGCGCGGTCACCTGCACCCGCTCGGCGTCGTCGTCGTCGATCAGCAGCACCCGGCTACCGGTGTGCACCGGCCCGTCTTCGACCGGGCTGAGCGCGACACCGTCGCCTGCCAGCGGGAGGGACAGCGCAAGCGAGAGGCCTTCGTCGTCTGCCTGGCGCAGCTCGATGGGTGAGCCGAGCTTGCGGGCCAAGCGCGCGGCCACCGTCAGCGGCAGCGGCGCCTGAAGCTCCGCCGCGCTGGTGGCGGGCGCTTCCAGATCGACGTGCGCGTCCAGCATGCGGCGGGCCGCTTCGGAAAGGCCGTCGCGCGTGTTGCGAATGGCGACCTCGACGGTGCCCGAGGTCGACGGCTCGACGTCCACTTCGACATACCCGTGATCGGTGGCCGAGACGACGTGCTCGACCATCCGCGAAAGCACGTGCCGCAGGCGGCGCGCGTCGACACGGGCCGCGACGGGGCGGCTGGGCGCCGACACCTGGATGGGGATCCCCTTTTCGCGCGCCAGCGGGTGCGACGTGTCGGCCGCCTGACGTGCCAGGGCCGCGACGTCGACCAGCTCGGGCTCGACGTCGCTGCGGCCCGAATCGATGGCAACCAGGTCCAGCATGTCGTCGACCAGCGCCAGAACCGTCTGTCCGCCGCGGCGGATGACCTCGACGTATTGATGTTGCTTCATCGACAGCGGTCCGGCGTCGCCGTCCAGCAGCAGCTGGCACAGCGTGACGACGGAACCCAGCGGCGCCCGCAGATCGTGGCTGAGCCGCAAGAGCAGCGCGTCGCGATCGTCGGGGGGCGAAACGGCGCCATCAGCTGTGCCGTTCGTGCCGTTCCCAGAATGCACGGCGGCCGGCTGAATCGATGGATTGGCCGCAGCGCGGCGCTGCGCCGTTTGTTTGACGAGGGCCAGCGCCATCAGCCCGGACCCGATCAACAGGACCGTGGCGGCAATTATCGCGGCGAACGTCAAGGACACCCTGTTGATGTGGTCACGCCGAACGCGACCGTCAACTCGGTGAAAAATCAATGGAAGTCGTGCGAAACGTCAATTGCGGCCGGTTTGCCCCCCAGCGGCTCGAAGCCGTCGGCCTTGATCGACACGACCCCGTCCACGTTCTGGACGACGCCCGCAATGATCAGCGCGTTGGCACCGAGGATGATCTGGCGGTCGCGCTCGAACAGTTGTGGCGTGACGATCGCGTTCGCGAAGCCGGTCTCGTCTTCGACGGTCAAGAACACGAACCCCTTCGCCGTTCCGGGGCGCTGGCGGACGATGACGATGCCGCCCACACGGGCCCGGCGCCCGTGGTGGATTGTCGCCAGGTCGGCCGCGCATGCGACGCCCCGCCGCGCGAGGTCGGCGCGCGCGAACGACACCGGGTGTGGCCCGATCGACAGGTGCGTCCCCGCGAAGTCGGCCGCCATCTCTTCGTCCGCCGTCATCTCGGGCAGGGGCGAGCCGGCCTGGGTGTCGTCCTTTCCCAGGAACAGCTCGCCCGAGCGCCCCAGCGCATCGATCTGCCACAGCGACGTCCTGCGGGTCCCGCCCAGCGCGGCGAGGGCGCCGATCTCGGCCAGGCGATCGAGCTCGCCCTCGTCGGCGCCGCTGCGGCGCGCGAAGTCCGCCAGCGAGGTGAAGGGACCTGTGGCGCGCGCGTTCTCGATGCGCTTGCCGACCACTTCTCGCAAGCCGGCGACGGAGCGTAACCCCAACCGCAGGGCTTGCCCGGCGTCCTCGAGGTCTGCCAGCCACCCCGAGATCGTCACGTCGATCGGGCGCACCGTCACGCAGTGGCGGACGGCGTCGTTGACCAGCGTCGACGGGTGATAAAAGCCCATCGGCCAGTTGTTGAGCAGCGCGCACACGAACGCCGCCGGGTGGTGCGCCTTCAGGTAGGCCGACGCGTAGGCGATCAGCGCGAACGACGCCGCGTGGGATTCGGGGAAGCCGTAAAGCGCGAACGATTTGATGCCCTGGATGATTTCGTCCTGGGCGGCGCCCGCGATGCGGTTTCTGGTCATCCCGCGCCGCAAATCATCCTCGATGGCGTTCATCCGCTCCATCGAACGCTTGAAGCCCATCGCGCGGCGCAGCTCGTCGGCTTGGCCGCCCGTGAAGCCCGCGGCCACCATCGCCATACGGATCAGCTGCTCTTGAAACAGCGGAATCCCCAGGGTCCGCTTCAGGATCGGCTCCAGCGAGGGGTGGGCGTAGGTCACCGGCGCGCGTCCCGTGCGCCGTTCCAGATACGGGTTCACCATCTTGCCGACGATGGGCCCCGGGCGGATGATTGCGACCTCGACCACCAGGTCGTAAAAGCGTTCGGGCTTCATGCGCGGCAGCGTGGCCATCTGCGCGCGTGATTCGACCTGGAACACGCCGACGGTATCGGCGGCGCGCAGCATCGCGTACACCTTCGGGTCGTCGGCGGGCAGCTTCGCGCAGTCCAGCGTCTTGCCCTCGTGCCGCGCGATCAGCGGGAACGCGTCAGCCAGCACCGCCATCATCCCCAGGCCGAGCAGGTCGACCTTCACGAGCCCCATGTCCGCGCAGTCGTCCTTGTCCCACTGGACGACCACCCGGTTGGGCATCGAGGCCGGCTCCAGCGGCACGACCTCGTCGAGCGGCGTCCCGGACAGCACCATGCCGCCCGAGTGCTGGCCGAGGTGGCGCGGCAGGTTGCAAAGGCCGGCCGCCACGCGCGCCGCCAATCGCGTGCGCCGCTCGCGCGTCGAGAACCCGGCCAGCTCGAAGTACTCGGACAACGGTCGACCCTCATCGATAGCCCACCCGGGCAGCAGCTTCGAGATGCGTCCCAGCTGCTCTTCGGAGAATCCCAGCGCGCGGCCCGCCTCGCGCACGGCCAGGCGCGGCCGGTAGGTGATCACGTTGGCGGTCATCGCGGCGCCCCGCGCGCCGTAGCGCTTGTACACGTGCTGGATCATCTGTTCGCGCGCGTCGCCGGACGGCAGGTCCAGGTCGATGTCGGGCATGCGGTCGCCGACGTTGCCGGCGTTGGCGACCCGCTCTTCGGACAAAAAGCGCTCGAACAGCAGGTCCATCCGGACCGGATCGACCGCGGTGATCCCGAGGACGAAGCAGACCGCGGAGTTCGCCGCCGATCCGCGCCCCTGCACCAGGATGTTCTTCTGGCGCGCGACCTCGACGATCTCCCAGACCAGCAGGAAGTAGCCGGCCAGCCCCAGGCGGTCGATGATCCCCAGCTCGCGCGCCAGCTGCGCGCGCACGCCGGGCAGGATGGCGTCGCGGGCATCGGGGTAGCGGCTGGGGATGCGCGCGGCGCAGAGCTTTTCCAGGTAGCTCTGCTCGGTCTCGTCCGGCGGCACCGGGAAGGTCGGGAACGTGTAGCCGAGGTCGGCCAGCGAGAATCGGCAGCGCTCGGCGATCGCGCGCGTCACGCGCAGCGCCGCCGGTCGATCGCGGAACAGCGCCGCCATGTCGCGCGGCGCCTTCAACCAGCGCTCACCGTTGGGGGGCAGGCGGCGCCCGATCTCGTCGACGGTCGCCTTGGCGCGCGCGCAGGTGAGGACATCGTGCACGATCCGCTTGTCGGGCGTCGCGTAGCGGACGTCGTTGGTCGCGACGACGCCGATGCCCAGCGCGTCGGCCTGGGCGGTCACGTCCCGCTCGTTCCAGGCCCCCCGGGCGTCGAAGTGGCGGTGCGCCTCGAGGAAAACGTTGTCGCGCCCGAACAGGTCGACGAGCCCCGGTAGATCGTCGCGCGGCGCCGCGCCGGCGAGCGCGATGAGGCCAGCCGTGTGCTCGGCCAGCAACGCGCGGGTCGTTCGGGGCGGGTCGCTCTTCTGCAAGCCCGCGCGCGCCGCGGTCAGCAGCCGACACAGGTTCTTGTAGCCGGTCGTGTCCTCGACCAGCAGCAGCAGGGGAGGGCCGTCAGCCAGCGTGACGTCGGCGCCCACCAGCGGCCGGATGCCTGCGCGCCGCGCCGCCGCGAAGAAGCGCGGAGCACCGTAGACGCCGTCCCGATCGCCGAGCGCCAGCGTGTCCATGCCGGCCGCGGCCGCCGCGGCGATCAGATCTTCTGGTAGCGACGCGCCATCCAGGAAGCTGAACGCCGATCGGCAGCGCAGCTCGACGTAGTCCGCGGAAGCCACGGAGCGAGTCTGAACGAATGTTCAGTGAATGTCGATCTCGTCCAGGTAGATCGTGCCCGCGTACCCGGTGAACGACGAGACATCGATCTGCAGCGACACGACGGAGCCGATGCCGCTGCCGGCGTCGCTGGACAGAGCCGCCGTGCTGGTGGTCCAGCTGGACGTGATCGGCACGTTGCGCAGCGGGAACAGGCTGCCGGACGACGTGACCAGCACGACCGTCATTTTGAGATCGGTGCCGCACGTTCCAGTCGCGGTCGCGTGAAGCGTCAGGGTCTTGCCGGACAGGTTGATCGCGCCGCCGTCGGCGCCGAGCGGCAGGTCGATCTCGCCCTTCGTCGTCAGGCCCGTCGTGCCGCTGAACGCCGCCGCCACGGCCACCGCGCCGGTGCCGCAGAACGTGTTCGCCCCGCTGACCGTCGGCTTCGTGAAGGCCTGCTGGTCTGTCCCCAGCGTCGCGCCCTGCAGGCCGGATTCGAAGCTGAAGAGCGCGGTGCAGTGGCTGGCGCGGTCGGCGCGCGCGTCCGTCATCGCGCAACCCGCGTCGCGGTTGCCAGTACCACCCACGCCGCCGCCGGCGCCCGCCCGACCACCGGCCCCGCCCGTCGCGCGTCCGCCTGCGCCGCCTGTCACCGGCGTCTGACCGCCGGTGCCGGTGGACCCGCCGGTCCCGCCAGCTCCGCCGGTACCGGTCACGCCGCTTCCGTCGGACGGCACGAGCATCCCCCGGTTCGCGCAACCGACCAGCAGGCTGGCCATGCCCAGGGCGCACACGGCGGCCAGGCAGGCGGAGGGGAGCCGCATCAGGTGTCCAGCAAAAATGATAATCCTCAGTCGTAATAGCCGTCCAGATAGAACCGGCCGTCGCGCGCGTCACGGTGGAGCCGGTAAACGGCGCCGTCCGTTGCGTGGACGTCCCAATATTCGCGCGCCCAGCTGCCGCCGCTGGCGGCGTCTTGCCACCACTCGCCGGACAGCCGGTACGGGCCCGCGGCAATCAGGACGCGCGCCGTCGTCTCGGTTCCGCGCAACGCGGTCGGACCGTCCCGCCCCATCAAGACTTCGATCTCTTCCGGCGGACGCCGCCGTCGCAGCGACAGTGAGAGCTGGCCGGAATCCGGTAACTCGCCATTGGGCGCTGCCGTGTAGGGCTTCACCGCGATCGTCTCTTCGCGCCAGCTGTCGACGGCGGCCGGCGCGCCGACGTTCTCGGGCCCGACCAGCGCGGCCAGGCGCGCCAGCGTGACAGCCAGGCGGTTCGGCGCCGGCCCGGTCGGTCGCAGGATGTCCAGCTGCGTGGCGCGCACGCGGGCGGGCAGGGCGATGACGTGCAGGCCGACCACGGGAGCCTCGGGCGGCCGCCGCGCCAGGTCCAGCCGCGCCAGCTCGATCAGCGGCTTGGCTTCGCGAGTGGGCGCGGCGATCGGGATCGTCCGCACGTCCAGACCGCGCGGATCCAGCATCAACCGCAGCGTCAGCTCGGCGCACGCGAGGCTGCGCCCAGCCAGCCGCTCGAGCGCGCGGTCGACCAGGCCGCGCAGCACGAACGACAGCGGCTCGAGCTCGGCGATCGGGTAATCGAGCTGGACGGCCTCTTCCAGCGCGTCCGGCGGCGGCAGCGGAAAAAACGGCTCGTCGTCCTCGGCGCGCGCCAGCCGGGCCACCGCTTCGCCGGCAGGTCCCAGCCGCAGCGCCACAGCCCGGGGCGGCAGGGCCGCGATGGCGCCGGCCGTGCGCGTGCCCCAGCGCCGGAACGCCGCCCGGAGATCGTCGTCGTCGGTGAACAGCGTCACCGGCAGCGGCGCCAGGAACGCGCGCGCCTCTTCGGGCGTGGCGGGGACGACCGCCACCTCGTGCGCGCGGGCCGCGACGCGCGCCGTGCCACGCGTCGACGCGATTGCGACGCGCGCGCCGAACCCCAGGCGCGCCGCGTGGGCCTGGATCGCCTGCGCGACGGCCGTCTCGTGCGGGTACAGACGCCCCAGATCCTCGATCGCGAAATAGATCCGTTCGCCGTCGCGCTCGACGCGGGGTGCGAACGCGAACCCGACGTCGGCCAGCGCCGAGGCGCCCGCTTCCCCGTCGGCGTCGGTCGCTCGCAAGAGGCGCACGCCCGGCGCGGCGGCCGCCGCCTGTGCGCCCGTCATTCCCGGCCGCACGCCGGCACGCCGCGCGTCCGCGTTCATTTCGACGACGCGGGGGATGCCGCGTCCTTTGGTCGACTTCATGGCCGTAATAGCGAGCAAGGCAGCCGGTTGCTCCCGCGCCTCGGGCGAGCGCCGCAACGCCGCTTGCAACGCTAGCTGCGGCACGTGAACGCAAGCGAGACGCATGACGGTCGAGGCTCGTCGGTGAGGGCCATGTTGTCGCGCGTCGTGCGGTGGCACTGCGCGCGAACGTCGAGGCGGCAGAACAGCGGAGCGCCGTCGGTGAGAAAGGAGGCCGCGCCGTCCAGTTCGACGGCGGCGGCGGCGAACGACCGCAGACGTGCGTGGGGGACGGTGACCAGCACCGTCGTTCCTTGCGCGCGCGCCGCGTGTCGCAGCCGCATCCAGGACGCGTCGGGGATGCGCAGCTGGGCGTCGCACAGATCGATCGCGACCAGGCCGAACCCGCCCGCCCCGATCACCAGATCGGCTGCCTTCAGCGCCTGCGCGGGCGCGCACCGG
>JBJMQQ010000108.1:0-24726 GCA_045802645.1 Polyangia bacterium | reverse complement strand
GGTGGCGTCGATGGTCCAGTACTCGACGGGGACGAAGGCCTTGATCTCCGCCTCGCGCTCGGCGACCAGGCGCACGGCCACGGACTGCACGCGCCCCGCCGACAGCCCGCGCTTGACCTTGGTCCACAGCACCGGGCTGATCTGGTAGCCGACGAGGCGGTCCAGGATGCGGCGGGCCTGCTGCGACTCGAACTTCTTCGAGTCCAGCTCCAGCGGCCGGCCGATGGCCTCTTGAATGGCCTTCTTCGTGATCTCGTTGAAGAGCACGCGCTGGATGTTGGAGTTCGAGTCGCGCACCTCTTCGGCGATGTGCCAGGCGATGGCCACTCCCTCGCGATCGGGGTCGGGCGCCAGGAACACTCTCTCGGCGTGCTTGGCGGCCTCTTTGATCTCGGCCAGCACCTTCTTCTTGCCGTCGATGACGACGTACTCGGGCTGAAAGCCCTTCTCGATGTCGATCCCCATCTTCTTCTTGGGGAGATCCTTCACGTGGCCGACAGACGCCTTCACGACGTAGCCCGCGCCCAGGTACTTCTTGATCGTCTTCGCCTTGGCGGGCGACTCGACGATCACCAGCGCGCCGCTGCGGCCCCTCGGCGCGCGCGTCTTCTTGGCAACGCCGGCCTCGGCGTCGGCCTCGCCATCTTCCACGACGGGCTCGACCAGCTCCAGGTCCGGCCCCGACGCCTTCTTCATCGTCTTGGGCTTGGCCGGCGCCGCACGGCGCTTGGGCTTCGCGGTGGGCGCCTTCGTAGCAGGCGTCTTCACCACGGGTTCGGGCGTCTCGGACACCGCCGCGGTCGCGTTGGCCTTCTTCTTAGCTGGCAAGGGTAACCTCTGTAGACGTGTAGACGCCGCCCGGCCCCCTCAGGATCCATCCCGCGAGCTCGGCCTCCGACAAAAGAGCCAGCGCGACCGGCAACGGGACCGACAAATGGCGGGCGACCTGGGGCGCTGCGGCGCCGCTGCGTACGGCAGCGATGACCGCGGCCAGCTCGGCCGGCGGGACGTGAAGCGGTCGCGGCTGTCCGGTCAGCACGGCCAACCAATCGGCGCCGTCACGGACCGCTTGAGCTTTGCCGGCGGCGAGGAGCCCGTCCGTGCCCGGGCTGCCCGGCACGGCGAACAGCGGCCGCGCCAGTTGGGTCGCCAGCCGCGCGGTGATGAGCGCGCCGGACATCTGTCGCGCCTCGACGACCAGGACCGCGCGCGCCAGCCCCGCAACCAGTCGGTTTCGGGACGGAAAGTGCCGCCGGTGCGCTTCGGTGCCGGGGGGAAAGTCGGATAGAAGCCCACCGCTGCGGGCGATCCGCTGAAAGAGCGCGACGTGGCGATCCGGATAGACGACGTCGACCCCACACCCGAGAACGGCGAACGTCCGGCCGCCCGCGTCCAGGGCGCCGGCATGAGCGGCGCCGTCGATTCCCAGCGCCCCGCCGGAGACGACGGCGAAGCCAGCCCGCGCGGCGACGCCGGCCAGCTCGGCCGCCAGGGCGCAAGCAGGCACGCTGGCGGCCCGGGCGCCCACGATCGCCACCGACAGCTCGCCGGGGCGCGGCAGCTCACCGCGGAACCACAGCGTTTTCACGGCGGGTCGCACGTCACGCAGCGCCGCCGGGAAGCCCCCGTCAGCGGGCGTCAACGACCGGTTTTCGAGGTCTGTGCTCGCACTCACCCATGGGCTCATCGGACGATCCGGCCCGGGGTTGCGCGTGGAAAGACCCGTCATCGTGAGCCGTTGCAGATAGCTCCGCTCGCCGGCCCGGTCAAGCAACGCCGACCGGACCACAACAAAATCAATGACTTACGCGGGGCGACTTTCGAGCTCCGCCAGAATCCTGCCGGCGCCTGCGGCCAGGAGGCGGCGCCCGAGCTCGCTGCCGAGCGAGGCGGCCTCCCCCACGGAGCCGGTCACCGTCTCGGTCAGGATCTCGGTCGCATCGGGTCGCCCCACGAGGCCGGAGATGGTCACGCGATCTTCCTGCAGAGTCGCGTGCCCAGCCACGGGAGTCCGGCAGCCGACGCCGAGAGCGGCCAGCAGGGCGCGCTCGGCGGCAACGGTCGCCTCGGCGTCCGGGTCGGCGAGCACCCGGCACAGCGCCACGACGCGCGCGTCGTCGCGGCGCGCCTCGATCGCCAGCGCCCCCTGCCCGATCGCGGGCAGCATGCGGGCGACCGGAATGCGTTCGGCGATGCGCGCCGAGAAGCCGAGCCGATCGAGACCCGCGCAGGCCAGCACCGCGGCGTCGACCACCCCCTCGCTGACTTTCCGCAGGCGGGTGTCGACGTTCCCGCGCAGGATCTCGATCTGCAGATCGCGGCGCGCCGCCCGCAGCTGGCACACGCGGCGCAGGCTGGAGGTGCCGACCCGGCTCCCGGGCGCCAATCCGTCGATCCCCGCGCCCGAGCGACTGACCAGCGCGTCGCGCGGATCGGCGCGCGGCGGAATTGCGACCAGCGCCAGCCCCTCCGCCAGCTCGGCCGGGACGTCCTTCAGGCTGTGAACCGCCAGATCGATCGTGCCCGCGCGCAGCGCCGCCTCGATCTCGGCGACCCAGGCGCCCTTACCCTCTACCAGCGTCGGCGGTCCGGATTGGCCGCGGTCGCCGGTCGTGACGATGATCTGCTCGCGCACGTCGAGGCCCGGGTGCGCTGCGCGCAGCAGGCGCGCCACCTCGCGGGCCTGCCACAGCGCCAGCGCGCTGCCCCGCGTGCCAAGGACGACGGTCGTGCCGGTGTTCGTGCTCGTCATTGTCCTGCCGCTTTCTTGTCGCCGACGATGTCCGGCTTGGGCGCGGTCGCCGATTCGGGGTCCGCGTCCAGCGGCGCCGGGGCGGCCACCTGCAGCGCGAACAGCCGTTGCACCGCCGTCACCATGGAGATCGCGTCCTCGCCGTCGTCCTGCCGCAACGCCATCTGCGGCGTGTGAAGCAGCTTCTTGGCGATGCTTTCGGCCAGGTCGGCCAGCGCGCGGCGTTCCCGCTCGCCGAGCCCTGGCATCGCGGCGGTGACCCGCTGCGCCTCAGCCTGGGCCAGCCCCAGCACGTGCGCGCGCAAGGCGGTCACCGTCGGCGCGAGCTGTCGGCCGCGCCAGGCTTTGAGGAAGCGATCCAGCTCTTGCCGGACCATGGCCTCGGCCTCGGCCGCCTCGCTCTGCCGCCCTTCGCGGTGCTCGGCGGCGACCTTTTGCAGATCGTCGATGTCGGCCAGGTAGATGCCGTTCAGGCTGGCCACCTCGGGCTCGACGTCGCGCGGAACGGCGATGTCGAGCATGAACAGCGGCCGGCCGCGCCGCGCGCGCTGCGCCTGCTTGACGATCGGCAGCGTCAGCACCGGGCGCTGAGCGCCCGTCGACGCGATCACGATGTCAGCCTCGATCAGCGCCGCCGGCAGGTCGCTCCAGTCGCGGGCCGCCGCGCCGAACCGGGCGGCCAGCTCGTCGGCGCGGCTGCGCGTCCGGTTCACCACCGTCAACGTCGCGCCGTGCGTACGCAGCGTCTTGGCGGCGAGCTCGGACATCTTACCGGCGCCGACGACCAGCACGTGCCGGCCGCCGAAATTCCCGAACACCTGACGGGCCAGCTCGATCGCGACCGAGCTGACCGAGACCGGGTTACGGGCGATCTCCGTCTCGCGCCGCACGCGCCGGGCCACCCGGAACGCGCGCTGAAAACAGGCGTTCAGCGTCGCGCCGGCCGTCCCGTGTCGGACGGCGGTGTCGTGCGCCTGCTTCACCTGGCCCAGGATCTGCGGCTCGCCGATCACCAGCGAGTCCAGGCTGGACGCGACCCGGAACAGGTGGTGCACCGCCTCGGCCTCGCGCCATTCGTAAAGGTGGGCGGCCAGCTCCAGCGCCGGGACGCCAGCCCGCTGCGCCAGCGCCTCGCCCAACGCGCGCACCGCGGCGTCGACGTCCGTGACGGCGGCGTAGACTTCGACGCGATTGCAGGTCGACAGCAGCGTCGCCTCGCGCACGGAAGGCAACCCGGTCAGCGCGCCGAGCACGGTCTCGACCGCGTCGGGCACGATCGCCAGCCGTTCGCGCACCGCGACGGGTGCCGTCCGGTGGGACACGCCCAAGACCAACAGATCGATGCCGGCGCCGGCCATCTCAGGCCGCGTGCCGCAGGAAGTAAGCCGCCAGGACCAGCATGGCGCCCCCGAAGCCACCCAACGTCAGCCAGGCCGCCCGCCGCCCGCGCCACCCGGCGCCGAGGCGCGCAATCAGCAGCACGCCGAACGCGGCCCAGGTGACGACCGCCAGCGCGTACTCCGGTCGCAGCGCGAACGCCTGGCGCAAGAGGCCCAGGCGCGCGACCCAGATGGCGCCGGTCACGATGGCGATCGTGAAGATGGGGAAGCCAACCGACACGCAGCGCAGCGCCAGGCGGTCCAGCGTGTCCAGCGGTGTTCCACGCCCGACGACGCGATCGAAGCGTTTCCGTTTGAGCTGCCGATCCTCGAACAGGTACAGCAGCGCCAGCACGGCGGCCAGCGCGAAGACCGACACCCCGACGACCGCCAGGAGGATGTGGACGCGCCCCAGCGAGCCCATGCGCGGCGCGTCCGCTTCCGCCGGGACCACCCGGGCCAGGACCAGCGCCGTCAGCGCGGCCGGGACCGCAAAAGCGCCGGCGGCGGCCAGGTTCGTGCGCAAGGACGCGATCAGGTAGCCGGCGGCGATCAGGAAGGCCACCAGCGAGATGGCCTCGGGCGTCGAGGAGATGGGGTTGATGCCGCGGATGCAGCGGTACCCGATCTCGGCGAAGTGCATCGAGACCGCGACCGCCAGCAGCGCGCGGGCCACGAAGGGCGATCGCAGCGGCTCGGGCGCGTCGCCGTTGGGGGGCGGCGGTCCGAGGCGGATCGAGTGGCCCAGCAGGTAGCCGACATAGATCGTGGCGGCCAGCGCGTAGACCCCGATGTCCACCCATGTCAAGGTCGGCACATATTAGATTTACCACGCCCCGCCCTCGGGGTTACGCGTTGACGGAGCGGCTTGGACCCGTCCCGCGGCCGTGCTAAGCCATGCGCATGGCAAGTGAGAACATCGTCGAGGTGACCGACTCCAATTTCCAGACCGAGATCCTGGGGTCGAAGCTCCCGGTGCTGGTGGATTTTTGGGCCGTCTGGTGCTCCCCGTGCCGCGCCATCGCGCCGCACGTCGAGGCGTTGGCCAAGGAGTACGACGGCAAGGTGCGCGTGGGTAAGTGCGATATCGATTCGAACCCCGAGGTCGCGACCCAGTACGACATCCGGAGCATCCCGACGCTGCTCGTCTTCAAGGAGGGCAAGGTCGCCGGCCAGGTCGTCGGCGCCGTGCCCCGCGCGAAGATCGAAGACTTGATCAAGAAAGCGCTTTAGGCGCCGGGGCGGTGCGGACGTAGACGTCCGCCTCACGCCCGACTACGCTTCGAGTGCGCTCGGCAGTTTCGCTGAGGGCTGCGTCGCGATGACGTCGGCGGGGACCGATGCGGACGGGACGACGTACGCCGGGGGCGGGACAACGGCGGTGCCGCGGCGGCGGAGGCCAAGGCGGGCACGGAGGGAGGCGCCGAAGCTGCCCTGCCAGACCGAGCCCCAGCCGACGTAGCCGAAGCCCCACAGGAACAGCAGCAGGAACGGCACCGAAACGTAGTGCCGGTGCTGCAGCGCCACCGCGATGGCGACCACGAAGTAGGCCGCCAGCCCCAGCTCGATGAACGGGGTCAGCGACTTGGCGGCGCGGTACTTCTTGCCCGACCAGTTCTCGAGCTTGCCGCGGATGCCGTGCTTGGGCGTGCGGACGAACTCGGTCTCGCGGCCCGCCAGCGCCTCGAACACGGCGCGGCTCTGGTTGACGCACAACCCGATCCCGATGGCCATCGTCAGCGGCAGCCGCTTCAAGGCCGACCACGAGATGCGCGGCGCATGGTCGGGATCCCGCAAGAGCGCGATCTCGCGCTGCGACGCCATGTAGAACGAGGCGACCGACAGCGTCGTCCCGAAGAACAGCGGCAGGTCGATCATCAGGACCTCGCGCCAGCCGTGGTGTGACCGCAACGCCAGGTTCGGCAGCAGCAGGATCGACAGCAGCAGCAGCAGCGGGTACGCGAGGTTGTTGGTCAGGTGGAACACCGCCTCGGACTTCTGCGCGAACCCGACGTTCGACCGCAGGATGGTCGGCAGCAACTTCTTGGCGACCTGGACCGATCCCTTGGCCCAGCGGAACTGCTGCGCCTTGAACGCCGACATCTCGACGGGCAGCTCGGCGGGCGCCGCGATTTCGGGCACGTAGACGAACTTCCAGCCGCGCAGCTGGGCGCGGTAGGAGAGGTCCATATCCTCGGTCAGCGTGTCGTGCTGCCAGCCGCCGGCGTCGGCGATCGCGGCGCGGCGCCAGATCCCGGCCGTGCCGTTGAAGTTGAAGAAGCGGTTCGACCGGTTGCGGCCCGCGTGCTCCATGATGAAGTGACCGTCCAGCATCAACGCCTGCACCTCGGTCAGCGCCGAGAAGTCGCGGTTGACGTGCTCCCAGCGGCACTGCACGACGGCGACGCGCGGGTCGGTGAAGTGCTCGATCGACCGCTCGAGGATGTCAGGCAGCGGCAGGAAGTCGGCGTCGAAGATCAGGATGAACTCGCCCTTGGCGGTGCGCAGCCCGTTCTGCAGCGCGCCCGCCTTGAAGCCGGTGCGGTCGACGCGGTGGATGTACTCGATCTCCAGCTCCGGGAACTTGCGCGCCAGCTCGGCGATCTTGCGGCGGCAGATCTCCTGCGTCTCGTCGGTGCTGTCGTCGAGCACCTGCACCTGGAAGCGGTCGCGCGGGTAGCGAATGGTCGCGACCGAGTCCAGCAGGCGCTCGACCACGTACATCTCGTTGAAGAGCGGCAGCTGCACGGTGACCGCCGGCAGGTCAGAGAAGCGCCCGGCGGGCCGGGGGCGATTCTTCTTGTTTCGGTAGTACAGCCAGACCAGCGAAGAGCGATGAAACCCGTAGAGAGCCAGGACCAGCAAGACGCCCAGGTAAGTCCCGAGCACCACACCCGAAATCGACATGTCGGCATGTTAGAGCCGCAAATGTCATCGAATTGTAATTCGTTGTGTTTCTTTGTGCGTCATGTAGGTCCTTTCTTGGCTATCCTGAAACACGTGGCGTGCCAGTGCGACGCGCAAGGCAGACCGAGCAGCGGACCGAACGCAGAGGCGATCGGGGTCTGGAACGAGATCCTGGTCCCGAAGTTCACCCGCTTCCGCAAGGTGCTGGCCGGCGGCTTCGCGGATCACAGTCGGCAGGCGCTGGAACGGCATCCGGTCCACCCCGGTGAGCGCGTGCTGGACGTCGGCTGCGGGTTCGGCGAGACGACGATCGAGCTCGCGCAAACGACGGGCAGCGCGCTGGGGATGGATTGCGCCGACGCATTCCTGGATGTCGGACGGGCGGACGCGGCGCGGGCCGGCATCACCGGAGCGACGTTTCGCTGCGGCGATGCGCAAACAGAGAAGTTCGCGGCCGAGTTCGACGTCTGCTTCTCGCGGTTCGGGACGATGTTCTTCGCCAATCCCGTCGCCGCGCTGGCCAACCTGCGACGCGCGACGCGCCCGGGGGGGCGGTTGCTGATGCTCGTGTGGCGCCGCATCGACGACAGTCCGCTGTGGGCCATCCCGAAACAGGTCGCGCGACGTCATCTACCGCCGCCACCTGACGAAGCGCCGAAGTGCGGACCCGGCCCGTTCTCGCTGGCCGATCCCGAGACCCTCCGCGGCATGCTGGCGGCCGCCGGTTGGCGAGAGGCGGCTCTGGAACCGATCGACGGTCCTGTTCGCGCCGGCGACACCGCCGACGACGCGATCGCGTTTCAGCTGGCGATCGGACCGGCCGGTGAGATCGTGCGCGAGGCGGGAGCGCTGGGCGACGAGAAGCGTCCGCTGATCCTGGCGGACCTGCGGGCGGCGCTCGCCCCCTACACCACCGCCGACGGCGTCGTGCTGCCCGCCGGCTCGTGGTGCGTCACCGCTCGCGCGTGAGTCGCGGTCAGAACAGGTACTGTATGCGGACGCGGAAGCTGAACATGTCGTCGTCGTACGGCGACGTGGTCGCCTTGTTTTCGAAGTGCGACTTCGCATAGCCGAAGACGCCCTTCACGTAGAGCTGCTTGTAAAAGAGATACTGCACCGCCGCGAACCACTGCAGGTTCGTCGAGCGCTCGTAGTTGTTCGCCGCGTCCTTGATCAAGTTGTGGAAGGTGGCGTAGTTGGCGCCCGCTCCCCCCATCAGGTTCGGCAGGACGCCGGGGAAAGGAACCACGTCGACGAAGCCGCCATAGCTGACACGGTTTCCGGACTGTCCCTGGTCCTGGCCCTGGGGGCCGGTCGCGTCGATGACGGCGGCTCCGAAGTTCAACCCCGCCTCGATGTACGGCGCGAACACGAGCTGCGCCGAACCGGCTCCGCCGCGGCTCTTGATCGTGTTGGTGGCCGTGGGAGCCGGATCCTCGGCAAAGCGGTACTGGTATTCGAGCGCGCCGCGCAGCTTGAGCCAGCCCAGGTCGTAGATCGCCGCCGGCCGACCGCCCACGACGTTGTTGACCCCGTCGTCGCCGAACTGTCCCAGGGCCTCCAGGCGCAGGCCCGCGATCGGGTACAGGTGAAACGCCACGTCGCTCACGCGCGAGGAGGACGTCCCGCCTGGCCGGTAGAACAGATACTCGGCGTTGTAGAGCGCCGGCACGCGGCCGTAGCCGTTGGGGCTGCCCGTGAACGACGGATCGAACGCGCCCAGACGCTCATAGGTGTTGAGGTCCAACCCCATGCCTAGCGGGTAGACGTCGAAGCCCTGCATGCGGCCGACCGTGATGTCCCACGAGTTCCAGTCACCCGTGCGCACCCAGACGTCGTCGGCCGCCACGATGCTGGGCGCCGGCTGCACGTCGTATTGGTTGGTGTTGGCGACGATTTCCGCCTGCGCCTGCACGAACCAGGTGCCGCTGGTGTACGTCGGCGTCACCCGCAGCAGGAACCGCCCCTGATCAAGCAGCTCTTTGAACTCCGGCGAAATCGCCGGATTGCCGCTGCGGATCAAACGATAGTTACCGTCGATCCAGCCATAACCCGAGATCCCCACGCCGCTCTTCGGCATGTACGGCCACTGCAAGCCTTGCATGTCCAGCCACAGCGGACCGCCGTAGAGGCCGCGCGTGACGGGCTCCGGGTACGCCGAGGCCGGCAGTTGCTCGACGACGCCGGGCGCGATGTTGGCGGCCGCCTCGGCGGGCGCGGAGGCCGGCGCCGGAGGCACGTTGGACTTGGAAGGCACCTGTGCCGGCGGGGTCTCGGCAAACGGATCGTCCCCGGCCGCGCGCGCGGTCCCCGCCCCCACCCACGCCACCAGCGTCGCGACCAGGATCCAGTTGAGCTTCCAGCGAACACGGAGCTGCGTGCAGGGCGAGTTCATTCGTCGACTCTCGTCTCTGGGGTTACTGGGTCACGGTGAAGGTGTCGGACAGCGAGCAGCCGACGTTCATGCCATTCGCGCAAGCGGTCGGCACCGCGCCGGCGTTGGGAGCCACGACGACCTTGATGGTCTTGGGCTCGATCGCCCACCCCTGCTGCGCCGTGTTCCAGTACTTCAGATCTTTCACGCGCAACGGGATCGTGATGCGCTTGGCGTCGCCCGTCTTCCCTTTGCCCTCCAGCGACACGCGGTAAAAGCCCTTCAGCTCTTTGTAGGTGGCGCCCGACCGATTGGCGACCGTCGTGTCCGGGTACTGCACGAACAGGAACACGGTCTCCGTCCCGGCGACGGCGCCCTGATTGTGGACGTCGACCTGCACGTTCACCACGCCGTCCGGCTTCACCGTCGTGCAGGGCACCTGCAGGTTCTCGTAGCTGAAGGTCGTGTACGACAGACCGTACCCGAACGGGAACGACCCCTGCGACGGGTTGAGACTAATTGCGGCGTGATCGAAGTGCTGGTAGCCGACCCAGTAGTCCATCACCGCGGTGCCGTCGCTGTTCGAGAACGTGGGCCAGTCGCTGGCCTTCGTGTCCCAGGTGACCGGCAGCTTGCCGCTGAAGTTGGCGTCGCCGAACAGCAGGCGGCCAATCGCGGTGCCACCGACCATGCCCGGGTACCAGGCCATCACGACCGCCTGCACGCTGCCGTACCAGCCGGACATGTCGATGATGCCGCCCGCCTCGAGGACGACGATCGTCGGCTTGCCGGCGGCCGCGACCTGCTGGATCAGCTTGTCCTGCGTGCCCGGGTTCACCTTGGGATCAAGCCCCAGCGCGACGGTGTGGCTGGTAGCGTTGATGCCGCCGGTCGTGCGATCGCCGGCCAGGGTGTACTCCTCGCCCTCGTCGCCGGCGGTCAGGCCCGCGACGACGATTGCCACGTCGAAGCCGTCCGTCATCGCGGCGCTGGCGCTGGTGTAGCTCTTGACGGTGATGCCGCTGCCGGCCGCGGCGGCGATGCCGGCGGTCGGCCCCACGCTCTTGGCCGGATCGGAGAAGACGCGGCTCGACCCGACGTCGCCGGTGCGGACGTTGGTCGCGAAGCTGACGCTGCAGTTGCTGTTGGCGTACGGGCGATTATTGTTGTCCTTACAATCCTGGCTGTTGGTCGATTGAATGGTGAACGAAACGGTCGCACCGATGACGGCGATCTTCTTCACCGTCGTCCGGTCGAGCGGCAGCGTGTTGTTCTTGTCGTTCTTCAGAAGGACCATGCCCTCTTCCGCCGCCACCTCGGCGAGCTGGATGTGGCTCATCCCGATGGCCGGATTCATCTGGTCGTTCTTCTGGATCTGCGAGTCCTGGTCCATGAACGTGAACGGCGTCTTCAGGCCGTAGCCATTGACCTTGTCGGCGTGGAACCGGTACTTCTGCTCGAGGATTCGCGCGGTCGCCGTGATCAACTGCGAAGCCTGCAAACCGCCGCCGGTGACCAGATTCGGCAGCTCGAGGTAGTTGTATCGCCAGGGGAGCTCCATATCGAGCCCCGCGTTGACGGCGGACTTGGTCAGCGAGTCGGCGGCGCTGCCCGGGTTGCAGCACGGCGGCGCGCCGCTGCCGTTCATCGCCCACCAGTCGGTGAGGACGAAGCCCTGGAACCCGAACTCGGTCCGCAGCATGTCGGTCAGCAGGACCTTGTTGGCGGTCGACTTGTTGGACTCGATGACGGTGCCGGACGCGCTCGTCACCTTGATGGCGTTGTACGCCGCCATCACCGAGGCCGCCCCACCCTCGTCGACGATCATCTCGTAGTGACGCCCGTACTTCTCGCGCAGCGTCTGCTCGTCGATGACGGCGGTCGCGTTTCCGCGGCCGTCCTCGACGTTGTTGGCGGCGTAGTGCTTCACGCACGCGGCCATGTACTCCTGCAGGCCGACGACGAAGGCGCTGCCCAGGCGTCCCAGCTGGAAGACGTCCTCGCCGTACGTCTCTTGCGAGCGGCCCCACGCCGGGTGGCGCAGGATGTTGACCGTCGGCGCCAGCATCATCGTGTTGCCGGATGCCAGCATCTCGTCGCCGATGGCCTGGCCGATCTTGTACTCGAGGTCGACGTCGAAGGCGGCGCCGCGCGCGATGGCCACCGGGAACGCCGTCGAGAAATCGCTCTTACCGTCGCCGACGGCGTTCAGATTCACGCCGCGCGGTCCGTCGCGGAAGAACCAGCCGTGGATGTTCTTGCCGTTGTTGTCCTCTTGATTGAAGACGTTGTAATTGGCCGACGACTCCTTGATGCCGCCCATCTGCTGAGAGCGCTCGTCGTTCGACATCGACGTCGCCACCGCCATCGCGTTGGACCGATTCGTCGGGTCCGCGGTGTAGCCGGGCGTGTAGGGGAGCGGGTCGCCCGTCGCGGAGCCGCAGGCGGCGCGCATCGGGGCGCCGCCGACCCCGGTGCCGCCGCCGTCGGTGCCGCCGTTGCCGGTCAGGATCTGCTCGCCGCCGCCGGTGCCGGTCGTGACGCTACCGCCGTCGGTCGCGGCGGTGCCGCTGCCACCTTCGCCGGTGGCCATGCCTTTGCTGCCGCCGGAGCCGGTCGCACCACCGCGACTGGGGGCCGGGCATCCAGCCGTGAACAGCACACACAGAGAGAGGGCCGAAATAAGCCGGGGGTAAAACATCCTAAGCTCTCCTGAAAAGCGAGTGGGGCTGCCCCGATCTCCGCTCGGCGGACATCTGAGCCGAAGTCCTACCTGGTTACACCGAAACCGACCTTTTTGGCCAGCCGAATGGTCAAAGGGGGACGAATTGGCCTCTCCGTCTAAGATTCCGGAAACGCACATAAAATCCCGCCGGCGGTGGCCGGCCCGTCGACCCTAGCGTCCGGCGGGCGAGGCGCCGAGCAGGTCGGGCGCGCCGACGGTCGAGGGGACCCCGGGCAGCCCACCGTCGCCGTACAGCAAGGGACCCTCCCCCGCGGCCCGGCGGCGGGCAACCTCGGCCAGGGCGGTGCCGGCGCGCGCGGCGCGCCCGGGCTCGGACGGATCGGCGGCCCAGCGCGACAGCACGGACTCGCCCGCGCTGCGGACCTCGGGCGCGACGTCGAACAGGGCCGCGTGCCGCAGGATCGGCACGGCCTCCGCGTCTCCGATGCGCGCCATCGCGGCGATGAGGTGCAGCCGCCCCGCGGGTGCCGCCGTGTGCAGCGCCGTCTCGATCTGGGGAATGGCGCCCCGCTTGAAGGCGGCCAGCCGCTCCATCGCCGGCGGCACCAGCTGGTCGTTGCGGCGGACCAGGATGTTGATCTCGTCGGCGATGTCGCCGTGCGAGCCGTCCTCACACGCCGGCCCCACCAGCGCCGCCACCAGCAGCGCCGCGACCACGGGGCGATTCATGCCGAAGCGATCTCTTCGGCCTCGGCGTGGGAGCCGCCGCGGCGGTTGTGACGCGCCATCGACTTCTTGACCGGGTCGGCCGGCGACACGGCGACACGCAGCGTGCCCGCGGCCTCGGCTGCCTCCAGGTCGGCGAAGAACGTCTCCCCGAGCTCGATCAGAGCCGCCGGATCGTTGGTCGAAAACCCGCGCTGCCGCAGGGACGAGCCGCCGTAAAGACCGCGCGAGTACCAGGCCAGGGTCTTGCGCAGCTCGTGCAGGCGCATCTTGGACGGGCTGTGCTCGACGACCAGCGCGGCGTGGCGCCGCCACACGCGGCGGCGTTCCGCCAGCGTCGGGGGGCCGGGATCGACGCTGCCGGTCTCCAGCGCCGCGAGCGACTGGAAGAACCAAGGATTGCCCATCGCGCCGCGCCCGACCATGACGGCGTCGCACCCCGTCTCGGCCTTCATGCGGCGGTAGGCGGCCACGTCCTTCACGTCGCCGTTGCCGATGACGGGGATGTGCGCGGGCAGCGCGGCGCGGACCGCGGCGATCGGCTCCATGCGGGCGACGCCCGAGAAGCCCTGGCAGCGCGTGCGGCCGTGGACCGTGATCATCGCGGCGCCCTCGTCGACCAGGCGTCGCGCGAACTCGGGCGCGTTGAGGCAGCTGTCGTCCCACCCGGCCCGGTGCTTGACCGTCAGCGGTATGCGCGACGGCAGCACGCGACGGACGGCGGCCACCAGCTCGGCCGCCAGCGCCGGCTCGCGCATCAAGGCCGAGCCGCACATCCCGGCCGTGACCTTCTTGGCGGGGCAGCCCATGTTGATGTCGACGATCGTGGCGCCCACGTCGGCGGCCATCTCGGCGGCCCGGGCCAGCGCCTCCGGCTCGCGCCCGAAGATCTGCACGACGAACTTGCGGCCTTCCAGGCTGGGCCACATCCGACCGAGCGCCTTGGTCGCGCCACGCGTCAGCGCCTCGGCCGACAGGAACTCGGTGAACGTCAGTGCGGCGCCCAGCTCTTCGCAGACAGTCCGGAACGGGAGATCCGTGACGGCTTCCATCGGCGCCAGGAGCGCGCCAGGGTTAATCTCGACGTCCGCGATCCGCATGCGAGGCCGGGAGAATAGCATCATCAACGGGGCGCTCGGCGTTCTCGCCATCGCCGCGGGGTGCCACCGGTCGGCTGGCCCTTCGCCTGGCCCTGCCCTGCCGGCCGGGCCCGAGGCGCTGCTGGCCGACGTCGTCGACCCGTGGACCTCGGCGCGCGGCGCGGATCCGAGGGACGCGGTGGCGCGAGATCGGGAGCGCGCCATCGAGGACATCGGGCCGTTCGAGCGGGTGCGCGCCGGCGATGCGACGTCGCCGCTGGTCAACACGAACGCCGACTACTGGACGCGGCTGGTCGGCATCGCCTGGACGCGCGACGTCGACATCGATCTTCAGGACGAGCCCGTCGACCTGGACGCTGACGGCCGGCCGGACACCACGGTCACCCGACACATCCACGCGAAGGGGGGCGTGCTCGCCAACCCGGAGCTCTTCGGCCTGACGCGCACGCCGGACGACCCGCGCGGGCGCGTGGGCCGCGTTTCGGTGTCGACCGGCGTCCTCGGCCTCCGAGAGCCGCTGGGCCCGGACGGCAAACCGACCGGGCAGATCGGGATGACCTGCTGGGTGTGTCACGGCGAGGCGAACCCGGTGGACGGCACGATCGTGCTCGGGTTGCCAGGCGCCCGGTTCGACTACGGGCTGCTGCTGGCCACCGCCGCCGTGCTGGACGACGGCAACGCGCAAGCCGCGGCGGATCGACGCGCGCGCGGTTTCCCCGGCGGGCGCACCGTCCGCGCGCGCCTGCTGCTGGCGGGACCGGGGCGGCAGGACCTGACCGGCGAGTTCGGCCTGGACGTCACGATCCCAGGCATGCACTCGGCGCGCTACGCGGGGACGGACCGCGTGCGCCAGCGGACACGCGGCCTCGTGAACCCGCTCAGCGTGCCGACGATCCTGGCCGCGCCCGGGATGGCGCTGGAGAACTGGTCGGGCTCCGAAGCGGCCGACGCCCCCTGGCTGATGCGCGCCGTCGGGCTGCCCGGCCAGCCCGCGTCTGCGTTGGGGTCCGCGCTCGGGTTGCCGGGCGGCGATCGGGAGGCGGCGCGCCGCGCGCTGCTGTTCGACCTGCGCAACCTGGGGACGCTGGGGCTGCAGCAGGATTCGTTCCCGGGCCTGCTGTGGGCGGACGCGATCACCGGGCACGCCGGGCTTTCGGCGCGCGCGCTGGAGCAGATCCCGCCGCTCTACGTCGCCGCGTCGGTGCGGGCGATGCTGGCGGTGCCGTTCGCCCGCCCGCGCGTGGACCCCGCGGCGGCGGCGCGCGGCCGCGCGCTGTTCGCGGAGCGCGTCGCGGGCGTGATCGCCAACCGCCAGATCCTGAAGCTGCCGCCGCGATCGCCGGCCACGGCCAGCCTGGACGGACCGGTCGTCGCGCCCATCGACGCGACACGGCCGCTGGGCGCGCGGCTGGCCGTGCGGTGCGCGGACTGCCACGCGGCAGCGCCGCTGGAGAACGTCGTCGCGCTGGCCGATCACCCGCCGCCGCTCGGACGCTGCTCGCATTGCCACCTGGCGCATCCGGCCGTTGCGGAATGGGCGGCCGCCAAGTCGGCGTCGGGGCTCGTGTCGGTCGCCGCGCTGCCGGTGGGCCGCGCCCCGGCCGAGGAGGTGGCCTTTTGTGAAGGCTGCCACAGCCGGCACCGCGACTTCGGACCGCTGGTCTACTCGTCGAGCCGCCTCTTTCCGTTCGACGCCGACGGGGACGGCGACGCCCAGCTGAATCCGGAGGCCGACCGTCGCGCCGGCGGAATCGGGACCGATCCGTGGCTGGCGTTCGACGTGCCGCGCCCGCAGTGGCCGTTCGCGCTGCCGATGGCGACGGTCACGGACGCGAGCCGCCGGGCCCGCGTCGCCGACGCAGGCGCGCGCACCGGCGCCGCCTGGGTGCGCGCCGCACCGCTGGTCGGACTGGCGGCAACCGCGCCGTACTTGCACGACGGCGCCGTCCCGACGCTGCGGGCGCTCTTCGATCCGCCCGCGCGCCGGCCGAAGGCGTTCCCGCTGGGCGCGGCCGGGTTCGTGCTGGACACGCGCCTGCCGGGGAACGGGAACCAGGGGCACGACTTCGGGACCTCGCTCAGCGACGCCGAGAAGGCAGACCTGGTCGCGTTTCTGCAGACGCTGTGAGTCACTGAAGCTGGAACAGGCTCGCCGGGCCGTTTTGCCAGCGCCGCGTCGCCGTGATGCCGCCGATGTTCCGGCGCGTTCCAGCGGCCAGCTCGCGGCAGATGTCGCGCGAGGCGTCACCGCACTCGTCATTGATCAGAAGCAGCCACTGAACGCCGTAGCGGCGCGCGACCGCCTCGATGGCGGCCTCGCCGTCGATGGGCAGCGACACGGCCGGGCTGTGCGTGTCGGCCAGCACCGACCACGGCACCTGCGACATGGTCGTCTTGCCGTCGAGCATCGCGTCCAGCCCGGCGACATCGGGCGCGAACGACAGCGGATTGCCCGCCGCCACGGACAGCTTCAACGGCCAGAGCATCGCGAGCGCCAGCAGCAGCAGCAGCGACGGTCGCACGAGCGCCACCCTGAACCGGCGCGCACCGGCGGACAGCGAGAGCCGTTCCGGGGCGGCCGCCAACAGCGCGTCGGCCGCCAGCCCGCCGCCCAGCGCAAACACGGGAAGCAGCGCGTGCGGGGACCGCCATGGCGAAAATACGGTCGGGTTCAGGAACGTCACGGCCGCCGCGCCGCCGAACAGCAGGGCAAAGGTCACCGACTCCAGGCGATTGCCGGGTTGTAGCGGCCGGCAGCCGCGAATCAGCAGCAGCGCCAGCCAGACCGGGTAGTTCGCAAAGAACCCGGTTTGCAGCAGCGTCGAGAGCGCGACCTCGACGCGCCCCGCGAGGTACTCGGGCGTCAGGTGCTTCACCAGCGTCCACGTCGACGGCGAGGCCTCGTTCCACCGGTAGAGCGAGCCGTAGTCCGTGAGGTGCAGGCCCAGGAGCGTCCCGGGGGGCACGGGCGTGTGGAAGAGCGCGAAGCAACCGGCGACATACGCCGCCGCGCACGTGAGCGCCGCCGCCAGCACGCGACGGAGGCGCCGCGCATCCGCGGATCGGGCTGCGGCCAGACCTGCCGCGCCCCACAGGATCGCCGTCAGGACGACGGATTCGGATCTCGACAGGAAGATCAGGAATGACACGACGACGGCCGCCTCCCAGCGCCCGCGCGCGAGGCAGATGAGCGCGGCGACCGTCCAGAGGTGAACGAACGTGACGGTCTCGACGTCGAACCGGAATCGCATCAGCGCCGGCGCGAACGCGAACAGCAGCAGCGCGATCAGCTGGATCAGGCGGCTCCTGAACGGGGCGGCCACGCCGACGAGGTACGCGAAGCCGACGATCGAGAGGCCGGATACCAGCGCCATGACCGCGCCGGCGACGTGATGCGTGGGCCCGAAAAGGAAGAAGAACGGGACCAGCGCCAGCGCCGGCAGCATCGCCCAGTAGTCGAACGGCGGGTGCGCCACGGCGGGCGGCTTGACCAGGAAGTGCCAGACGATCGGCTCGTCGAACCGGTGCGCCGTCACGATGTGGCGGGCGACGCCGAAGTAGTAGGCGGGATCGTTGTCGGTGTTCCAGGCGACGGTGCGCCCCACCAGCACGTACGCGACGCAGATGCAGCCGGCGGTGACCAGCAGCGCCGCCGGCCACAGGGGGCGCGACGGCGCGATGGTCAGCGGCGCTGGCGCGTCGCGCGCCGACCACGCCGCCAGAACGAACGATGCGGCGACGATGATCGGGCGCGCCGGGACGAGCCGCGACGGAAGCAGAAGGAACGCCAGCGGCGGCACGAATGCGGTCCAGTGGCGGCGAAGCGCGGCGTCGGCACGCGCGAGAAACGATCGCGACGGGTCAATCGCGCTGTCGACCAGCGCGGCGAAGATCAGCGCGCTCACCGAGATCGCCGCCAGCGTCCGGACGACGCCCGGCGAGCAGCCGGCCAGCGGCTCGACGGGCACGCCGATGGCGGCGCCCACGCCGCCGGCGACCGCCAGACCCCGCCGGAGCCACGCGGCGACGGCCCGCGTCCGCGGGGCGCGTCCGCTCGCCAGGACCCCCGCCGACCCTGATCGCGATGTCAGAGCCCACGGCGACCGACCTGCGAGCTTTCCAGGGAGCGCGCCGACCATGCAGCGCAACGGAGCAAGTTGCGTGCCGCGCTTGGGCTTGGCCGGCGACTACTTCGCGTAGTCGGTGGCGCGCGTTTCGCGGATGACGGCCACGCGCACCTGACCGGGGTACGACAGCTCGGCTTCGACCTTGCGCGCGATGTCGCGCGACAGCAGCCGGGCCTCTTGATCGGACACGCGGCTGTTCTCGACGAGGACGCGGACCTCGCGCCCCGCCTGGATCGCGAATGCCCGTTCGACGCCGGGGAAGCCCGTCGCCACGCGTTCGAGGTCCGTCAGCCGCTGCACGTACGCTTCCAGCATCTCGCGCCGCGCGCCCGGGCGCTGGCCGGACAGCACGTTCGCCGCGTCGACGAGGTGGTCCAGCACGTCGGTGGCCGCGACGTCGCCGTGGTGGGCGCCGATGGCCTGCACGACCCGCGGCGGCTCGCCGTAACGGCGCGCGGTCGCCGCGCCAACCGCCGCGTGCGCGCCTTCGGCCTCCTGCTCGATGGCCTTGCCGATGTCGTGCAGCAGGCCGGCGCGCCGGGCGATCTTGACCGGCACGTCCAGCTCGGCGGCCATCGCGCCGGCCAGATACGCGACCTCGATCGAATGCTGCAACAGGTTCTGCGCGTTGCTCGAGCGGAACTTCAACTTGCCGACCAGGCGGGTCAGCTCGGGGTGCAGCCGCGGCAGTCCCAGGTCGAACGCCGCCTGCTCCCCCGCCTCGCGGCACTGCTGGTCGATCTCGGCGGTGGCCTTCTCGACCATCTCCTCGATGCGCGTGGGGTGGATGCGCCCGTCCGCGATGAGCCGGGTCAGCGCCAGCCGCGCGATCTCGCGGCGGACCGGGTTGAAGCACGAGATCACGACCGCTTCGGGCGTGTCGTCGATGATCAGATCGACGCCGGTGGCGGCCTCCAGCGCGCGCACGTTTCGCCCTTCGCGGCCGATGATGCGCCCCTTCATGTCGTCGGAAGGCAAGGGGACGGTCGCGACGGTGCGCTCGGCGACGTACTCGCCCGCGTAGCGCTGCACGGCCGCCGAGATCACCATCCGGGCCTTCTCGTCGGCGTCAGCGCGTGCCGCCTCTTCGATCTTCTTCACGTCGTCGGCCGCCGCCCGGCGCGCGTCTTCGCGCACCTCTTCGGTCAACCGGGCCCGCGCCTCCGCAGCTGAAAGGCCGGCGATCTGTTCCAGCCGTGCTCGCGCTTCGGTGACCTGGGCCGCCGCCGTCCGCGCCGCCGCCTCGGCGGCCTGCTCGCGCGCCGTGAGCTGCTTTTCGAGACGGGCTGCCTCCTCCACACGCTGCTTGGCCTGCTTGTCCTGACGTTCGAGCTCGCGCTCCCGCTCGCTCAGCTCGCGCGCTTGACGTTCCAGGTCCGCCTTCTGCGCGGCCAGGGCGACGTCGACCTCTGCGCGCGCCTTCTGCGCGAGCTCCTTGGCGTCGAGCGCCGCCTGCCGCTTCAAAGACTCGGCCTCGGCGCGCGCGGCCTCGATGAGGCGCTGCTTTTCCGCGTCCGAGTGCGGCAGCGGCGGCGGCCGCAGCGTGCGTCCTGCCCAGAAAGCCACGACCAACCCGACGATCGCGACAGCGACCGCGGCGCCCAAAGGAATCATCGGGGACCTTCCCGGCGCAGCACGCGCGACTCGGTGACCACCACGTCGACGGCCACGTCGTCCGGACCGGCCGGGCAGCGCGCCACCACCTGCAGGTCGAAGCACAGGCCGATCAGAGGCGGCCGCCGTTCCGGGTCCAGCCCGGAACCAAATGTCCGGTCGTAGAACCCGCCACCGAACCCCAGACGGCGCCCGGCGGCGTCGAACGCGATCCCCGGGACCACGACGACGTCCAGGGCCGCGGGGGCGATCTCGGCGGCGTCAGCCGGCGGCTCGAGGAGCCCGAACCGTCCGGGGACGAGCGCCGCCGCGCCCGGCACATGGAACGCGAGCGCGGCTGCCGGATCGCCGACCCGCGGCAACGCGACCCGCCCGCCGCGCGCGCCGACGGCGTCCAGCGCGGGCGCCGGATCCAGCTCGCCGTGCGCGTCCAGCGCGACGTAACCGGCGACCGTGCGCCCCGCCACATCGGCCAGTTCGGGCAGCGCCAAGAGGCGGGCGCAGGCAGCCGCGGCGCGATCCCGCCGCTCGACGGCAGACAGCGCCGCCCGCGCCTTCCCCATCTCGCGACGGAGCGCGCGCTTTTCTTCTAAGAGATCGACTGGCGACGAGGGAGCCATCGGTGCGTGATGGGTCCCGGCACTGGAATATTGAAGCGCTACCCGTCCAAGCGTTTGCCGGGGGCAGGCGGCATACCGGAACGATTCAGTCGAGCGTCATACTCGCGCTTCGCGCGTGAGACAGTCAAGCAGGACCTGACTCTTTTCGCGAATCGTTTTCCGCAGTTCTCGTCCGTTGCGGCGCTCGCGGAACAGCTCCTCGGCGATCTGCAGCGCCGCCAGCACCGCCACGGCCTGCGTGTCGGGGCTGCGACCGCGCTTCTGCAGCTCGCGCATCCGCTCGTCGACGTAGGAGGCGACCTGCTTCACCCATCGCTCGTCCTCGTCGGTCTTGAGCGCGTAGCGCATCCCGGCGATCTGTACGCTGACGGACTGCTTCATGGCGCGACCGGCAGCATACCCGTGGTGGGCCCGCCAGGCGAGACCACCCCCGCATCGGTGGCGTACGTGATTTCGCGGCCGCTTCCGGCGGCGTCCCAGAAGCGCCAGCGGCCGTCGCGCACGCCCCCCGCGTAGAAGCCGTCGGCGGCCGGCGCGCCGGTTTCGTACCACTCGCGCGCGCCCCGGTCCCGGACCCCACCGGCGAATTCGATCTCGCGCGCCAGCCGACCGTTCGGGTGCCAGAAGCGCCAGATACCGGTCCGCAGCCCCTCGGCGTCGTAGGCGCCGGCCAGACGGGGCGCGCCGTCGGGATAGTGCGCGACGATCGGGTTGACGGCCGCGGCGGCGCTCGGGTCGCGCGCCGCCAGCTTGATCACGCCGGACGTGGTCGGGCCGACGGCCGCCAGCTCGGACGGCGTCATGCGGGCCACGGCCGGATCGACCGTCACGGCCAGCAGCGCCCCGTCGTCCCAGCGCTCGGCGCGCCAATTACGGCCGTCGTTGAACCGGTATCGCCAGAGGCCGCTCTGGGCGCCGTCCACGTACATCCCGCTGATCGACTCGACACCGTTTTCGTAGACGCGCGATTCGGGCCCCTCCCGGACGCCATCCGGGCGCCGGCACCACTGCGCGTCGCCTCCGCCGGAGTACACGTGCCGCGCCACCGTGGTCTCGCCCGGACATAGCGCGCGAGACGGCGCGCAGCCCGCCGCAGCGAGCAACGCCAGTGCAACGAGGAACCTCATGCGCGGATGGTACCCCGCCCGCGCTGGCCGAGCTGGCTTGTGCATGACGCCCGCACCCTTACGTTCAAGGCGGAGGAGGTCGAGATGGCTCTGTGGGGGCGGCGCAAACCGCACAAAAAGCCGGTCAGGCGGAAATTGACGGCCAAGCAGTTCGTCAAGGAAGCCTATCGCGAGTACGTGCACGACAACGTGTCCGACAGCGCGGCGACGCTCAGCTACTACTTCTTCTTCTCGCTGTTCCCGTTCCTGGTCTTCCTGGCCACGATGACCGCCTACATCCCCGGCGTGAAATCGTCGGTGACCACGATGCTGGCGCGCGCGCGGTCGATCCTGCCGCCGCAGGCGATGGGGATCATCGACGAACACGTCACGGGGCTCATCAACAAGCCGCGCCCCAAACTGCTGACCATCGGCATCATCGTGACGCTCTACTCGGCGTCGCGCGGGGTGGATGCCGTCCGCAAGGCCTTGAACCTGGCCTACGACGTCAAGGAGTCGCGCCCCTTGTGGAAGACCGAGGGGATCGCGTTCGGGATGACGATCGGCGGCGCGTTGCTGGTCCTGCTGGGAGTCACCGCGCTGGTGGCTGGCGGCGACCTGGGCTTGTGGCTGGCCCAACGCCTGGACTTCGCCAAGGAGTACGTGATCGTGTGGAGCTGGGCGCGGTGGCCGGTCACGGCCGGCGTCATCATGCTCGCGGCGGCGATCGGGTACTACCTCTTGCCGGACGTCGTGCAGGAGTTCCGGTTCATCACGCCGGGGTCGATCTTCGGAACGCTGGTCTGGCTGGCCGCGACCTGGGGCTTCAGCTATTACGCCGGGCACTTCGGCAGCTACAACGTGACGTACGGATCGATCGGCGGCGTCATCGTGCTGATGACCTGGCTCTACATCAGCGGGTTCGTGTTCCTGATGGGCGGCGAGATCAACGCCATCCTCGAGGACCACAACCCCGAGGGCAAGGCCATAGGCGCGCGCGCCCCCGGCGAGGCGCCGCCGCCGCCCGAGGAGCGGCCGAGCGCGATGCCGCCGGGCGCCGCCAAGCGCGCCAGCGCCGCCGAGGACACGGCGGGCGGCAAGGCCCCCGCCCCGTCGTCCGAGGCGGAGCACACCGTTCACTGACTCAGTTCTTGTCGCCGTAGATGTAGCCGCGGCCGCCGGTCGTCAGGTAGACGCGGCCGTAGACCGACTCGTCGCCCGCGACATAGCCGCCCTGCAGCCAGCCGAACTGGTGCTGGTCGTCGTTGATGCGCGTCCAGCTGGCGCCGGCGCCGTCGTCGCTGCGGAAGAAGCCGTACTGCCCGCTGACCGTGCCGACGATGTAGACGGCCGGGTGCGTCTGGCCGGTCGCCGCCTTGCCGAAGCCCACGCCGTACGCGGCCGTCGCGGTCGAGACCTGGGTCTTCATCGCGCCGCCGTTGGTGAACCGATAAAGCGCGCCGCCGTTGGCCGCGACCCAGACCTCGCCGGCCTGCCCGAAGACGGTCCGGGGAGCGCCGCTGCCGGTGAAGGTGTTGGCCGCCGCGAACGTCGCGCCGCCGTCGGTGCTGGCGTAAAGCGTGCTGCCGCTGGTGGCGTAGAAGGTCATCGCCGTCACGCGATCGGCGGCCAGCAGCGCCCCCGACGGGAGCCCGGTGCAGGCCGTCCAGCTCGCGCCGTTGTTGGTGGTGAACGCGGCGGTCCCGTGTCCGTTCGACGGCGACACCACGAAGCGCGTCCCGTCGGCGGCAACGGCGACCGACCCCATGTAGTTCGGACCGCTGTAGCCGGTGGCGGCGGTGGCGGTCGCGTGCCACGTGACGCCGTTGTCCGTCGAATACGCGACGTCGGTCGCGGCCATGCCGCTGTTGCCGACGCGCACGACGAAGTCCGGGTTGCTCTCGGCGAAGTCGATACCGGTGGTGTTCGTGAAGGTCGGTGTCGCGTACTCGCCGCTCGACGAGTACGCGTCGAGGTCCGTGTTGCGCATGCCGCCGAGATCGCCGATCGACCCCAGGAACGCCCCCTTCACCGCCGGGACCAGGTAGATCGGCACGGTCTCCTCGAGCCCGGTGTCGCTGAAGGTCCACTTGACGCCCAGCCCGGGGGCGCCCGTGGCGCCGCCGAGGTTCGTGGTGTTCCAGATCCCGGCGCCCGTGCCGTACATCGCGTGGTTGCTGTCATATGGATCGATGGCCACGGCTTCCACCCAGTTCGTCGCGCCGGTGCCGATCTGCGGTCCGCCGACCCGCCAGAACGCCGCCCCGTTGTCGTCGTAGGTCGATCCGCTGGTGTTCCACGAGACGGGCGGCTGCCCGACGACCGCCCACGTCGCGCCACCGTCGGGCGTGAGCAGCAGCCGATCGGGCGTGTACCAGTCGAGGGTCGAGACCAGGACGTGGCTGGGGGTCTGGAAGTCGATGCTGATCCCACCAGCCATACCGCCCCAGTTGGCCGCCGGGGGCGTCACGTTGGTCCACGTGCCGCTGGCCGACAGCTTCCAGATCTGCCCGGACAGCGTGCCGCCGCCGGTGTTGTAGGGGCCGTAGTCGCTCGAATAGGCGAGCCAGATCGCCGACCCGTCGCGGGCGATGGCCGCGTGGTGGACCATGAGGCCGGTCGGTCCGCCTGGCACCAGCGTCCAGGACGTGCCGCCGTCGGTGGAATGATAGAGGTTGCTGCCGGCGGCATGCGACGCGGCGGCCACGTAGATCGACCTCGTGCCCGCGGACGTGCCGCCCTGCCGGTCGAACAGCACCACCGGCAACCCGTAGCTGGTCGTCCCGCCGTAGCTGTTCGCGATGTTCACGTCGCCCGACGTCGGGAAGGACGCGACCTTCGTCCAGTGGGCCGCCGAATCCGTGCTCTTGTAGAGGCCGTTCGCGCGCGACCCGAACAACAGGATGGTGGTGTTGTTGGGGTCGACGGCCAGCCGTTCGCCCATGCCCCGGCCGTTGTCGTTACCGCCCATCACGACGCCGATCGTGTTCACCGTCCAGGTCGTGCCGCGATCGCCGGAGCGCAGGATGACGCCGTTGCCGCTGGATTCGTACATCCCGGCCGCCGCATAGACGACGTTCGGGTCGGCGGGGTCCGGGGCGATGCTCTCGCCGCCCAGGTAGTTGCCCTGCGACATCGGGAACATGTCCGTCAGCGGCGTCCAGGTCGCCGTCGCGCCGTTCCAGCGGTAAAACCCGCCGACGTCGGTTCGCGCGTAGCCGAGGCCGCTCTCGACGGGGCTGAACACGATGCCGGTGACGAAGCCGCCACCGCCAATGGCGACGCTCTTCCAGGTGTAGGGCCCGGTCATGGCGGTGCCGCCGCCACCCGATCTG
>JBJMQQ010000107.1:0-8035 GCA_045802645.1 Polyangia bacterium | reverse complement strand
CGAAAACGCCATCGTTGCGCCAAGGACCAGCGCCATGGTGTGTCGCATACGCAACCTCCTCGGCGCATTGAATAACACGCCTCGGGTGGCGCGCAGCTGTCAATGAATGAGACGCCGGGGCGCGCGGCCGCACAGTCCTTTACCGAGCCGCGCCGGGCGGGTTCGGCGAACCCGGGCGTTCCCGGGGGCACATCGATTGCAGCTTGCACGGCCCACCATGCGCGTGCTCGAGGCCCGCTTCCACCCGCAACAGAAGACCGGCGGCGAGTTCATCGTCGTCGGGCACGTCGTTTGGGCCGGGGCCGGCGCCCGGCCCGTCGTGCAGCCCTCGCAGTCCCTGCTGGCCCGCCCGGAACCGGCGACGCTACTTTCCAAGTTGCAGTACCTGGTGGCAGCCGGCGGGCAAGAGGCCTTCGACCGCCTGCAGGTGCTGCGTAGCCAGTTCTGGTCTTTCGTCGAGATTCCACAGAGCTCTTTATGGGGAGGTACAGCATGACGTCACGTTCCTGGTTCGCCACGGTGGCGCTCGCCATGGGGGTGGGCGCGTTCGGCTGCTCGCACGAGCAGAAGGCGCCGCCGGCCCACCCTGCCCCGGCGGCGCCGGTCGCGTCCGTGCGGCACACAGGGCCGCGCGCGCAACCGCCCGTCGCGGTCGCCACCGACGGGCCCAAGCGCAAGGAAAACCCAGAGCCGTCGATCTACTTCGACTTCGATTCGGCGCTGCTGCGGCCCGAATCGCACGACGTGCTGCAGAAGCTCGCCGCCTCGCTGCGCAACCGTGACACCGGTGCGCTGCGCATCGAAGGCAACTGCGACGAGCTGGGAACCACCGAGTACAACCTGGCGCTGGGCGAGGAACGAGCCCGGGCCGCGCAGGCCTATCTGCTGCACCTGGGCGTCCCCCAGGGTCGCCTGCAGACGGTCAGCTACGGGTCCGAGCGCCCCAAGTACCCGGGTCACGACGACGACGCCCACGCCAAGAACCGGCGGGACGACCTCATCGTCAGGTAGCGCGTCCGTAAGTGCACGACGACACGGAGCCGGGTCATACTGCGCGGATGCGCGGATCGCGCTCGGCGCGGCTCTCGACCCGGCTGGCGCTCGCCTCGCTGGGGACGGCCCTGGCGGTCGGGGTCGTCTGCGCCGTCGGGCTGTTTTCGCTGGGGAATGCCTCCGCCGTCGCCCGCGTCGCGGTCAGCCGCCAGCTGGCGCTGATCGACGACGCGTCGGCGATGAGCGCCTTTCTGTACCAGAAGGGGTTCGTCGCCGAATACATCCTGACGGGCAATCGCGCCTGGCTGGCCGAGCTGGAGAGCAACCGCCCGGCGTTCGAAACCTGGCTGCGCGGCATGCACGGCCGGGTCGGCGACCCGGCGTCCGAGAAGCTGCTGGATCAAATTCAAAACGAATACGCCGCCTACGACCGCGGGCGGCGCCAGGCCGTGGCCCTCTACGATGCCGGGCACGTGGAAGACGCGAAGGCGGTGCTGTTGACCCAGAGCCACTTCCAGGCCCAGCGGCTGCGGGACCTCTTCGTCGAGTTCGGGCGCATCGCCCGCTCGGAAGCCGAGACCCGGCTCGGCGCCGCGGAGCAGTCGGTGCGGCGGCTCGCCGGCGTGCTGGTCGGCACCAGCATCGCGGGCGCCTGCGCCAGCCTGCTGGTCGGGTTCCTGTGGGCGCGCCGGATCACGAAGCCGATCTACGAGCTGGAGGTGCAGGTCGAATCGGCGGCCGAGCGGACGCGGATCCACCTCGGCCCCGGGCGGGCCGGGCTGGAGACGCTGGGTGATCAAGTCAGCGCCATCGTGGAGCGGCTGGAAGAGACCGACGCTGCGCTCTTCGAGCACCGGAGGCGGCTGGTGCAGAGCGAAAAGCTGTCCGCGGTCGGCGAGCTCGCGGCCAAGCTGGCCCACGAGGTCCTGAACCCGATCGCCGGCATGAAGGCCGCCGTACAATTGCTGGAGCGGCAGGGGAACGCCGTCCCGGGCGGTGACGCGGTCGTCGACACCGCGCGCGCCCTGGACCGCGAGCTCTCGCGCGTCGAGGGGCTGATGCGGCGCTTGATGAGCTACGCGCGGCCGCTGGCGCCGCGGTACGAGCTGGTCACCGTCGCCAGCCTCATCGACAGCGCGGTCGACGCGGCGGGGCCGGTGCTGGCCCGTCACGACGCGCGCATCCAGCGGCAGGAGGCCGCCGATCTGCCGCCGCTGGAGGTGGACCCACAGCTCGTGACACAGGCGCTGGTCAACCTGATCGCCAACGCCGCCGAAGCCGCCCCGGGCTCCACCGTCGAGATCGAGACGGCCCGAACGACGGCGCACGGCCGCGCCGAGGTGGCCATCCGGGTCTCCGATCGGGGGGCGGGCCTGGCCCCCGGACAGCTTCGCGACCTCTTCATGCCGTTCTTCACGACCAAGCCAGACGGCCACGGGCTGGGTCTGGCGGTCAGCCAGAACATCGTCCTCGAGCACGGCGGGCGCATCAGCGGCGCGCCGCGTTCGGACGGCACGGGCGCGGTCTTCGAAATCCTGATACCGGTGGTGCGTTGATGAGCGCGACGGTCCTGATTGCCGATGACGAAGCCCTGATCCGCCAGTCGTTGCGGGCGCTGCTGGCCGACGAGGGCTTCGAGGTCGCGCAGGCCGCGTCGGGGGCCGAGGCCTGGAGCCGCTTTCAAGAGGCGCGCCCCGACGTGGTGCTGCTGGACCTGGTGCTGGGCGACGCCGACGGGCTGGACCTGCTGCGCCGCATGAAGCAAGAGGCGCCGGACACGAAGGTGATCCTCATCTCCGCGCACGGGTCGATCGAGAGCGCCGTCGCCGCCATGAAGCTGGGCGGCTACGACTTCATCAAGAAGCCGTTCGAGCTGGAAGAGATCGTCGCGGCGGTCCGCAACGCCGTCCGCACCAGCCGCCTCGAGCAGCGGGTGGCTTACCTGGCGGCGCAGGACCGGCGGCGCAGCGGCGGCGCGGGCTTCGTGCACGCATCGCCCGCGATGGACCGCCTCTTGTCCGAGGTGGCCGTCATCGCGCAGAGCCCCGTGCCGATGGTGCTGGTCACGGGCGAAAGCGGCACGGGCAAGCAGGCCGTCGCCCGCATGCTGCACGAAGGCTCACCGCGCGCGGCCGGGCCGTTCGTGGAGCTGAACTGCTCGGCCATCCCGGAGAACCTGGTCGAAAGCGAGCTCTTCGGGCACGAACGGGGCGCGTTCTCGGACGCACGCGAACGGAAGCTGGGTCTGGTCGAAATCGCCGACGGGGGCACGCTGTTCCTGGACGAGATCGGCGACCTGGGCGCGGCCGCCCAGGCCAAGCTGCTGACTTTCCTGGAGCAGCGGACGTTCCGGCGCGTCGGCGCGACCGCCGTGCGGCGCGTGGACGCCCGGGTCGTGGCCGCCACGAACCGCAACCTGACGGCCGCCGTGGCCGCGCACGCGTTCCGCGAAGACCTGTTCTATCGGATCAACGCCATCACCGTGCACCTGCCGCCGCTGCGCGATCGCCTGAGTGACGTTCGCGTGCTGGCCGAGCACTTCCTGGGGGAATCCTCGCGCGAGTTTGGCCGGCGGTTCCGCGCGCTGGCGCCCGAAACGGCCGGCCTCCTCGAGCGTTATCGCTGGCCGGGCAACGTGCGCGAGCTGCGCGCGGTGATCGCGCGCGCGGCGCTGTTGCACGACGACGAGCTGCTGCGCCCGGGACACCTGCCGCCCGAGCTGCTGTCGGCGGCGCTGGCCGCGCCGGCGGTGGCGCCGCCAGCCAGCGCGACGGCGTCGACCGCCATCCCCACACTGGAAGAGATCGAACTGGCCCACATCCGTCGCGTCCTGGAGATCTGCGGCGGAAACCGAACGCTGGCCGCCCAGCACCTCGGCATCACCCGCCAGACCCTGGCCAAGAAGGTCGGCAGCGCGGAGGACTGAGCGGCGATCGCCGCAACCGACCTACTGAGGCAGCGACCGGGCAGCGACGCCGTCAGTCGTGGGCAACGTCGTGGTTGAAATCATCCCCCACAGGGAGGCGAGGCGCACGATGTCGGCGCTGGTGTGGACCCGCAGCTTGCCGTTGATGTGGCCGCGGTGGGTCTCGACGGTCTTGATGCTGATCCCCAGGCGCCCCGCGATCTGCTTGTTCGAGGCGCCCCACACGACCAGGTCGAAGATCTCCCGCTCGCGCTGGGACAGCCGCTCGATCGCGTGAACGACCGTTCGGTTGCGATCGTTCCGGCCGACCGGACGCGGCGGCGGGGCAGACACGCCCGGCGGCAGCACCAGCTCGCCGCGGGCGACCGCCCGCACGGCGGCCAGCACCTCCTCGGGCGGTTGCCCCTTGAGGACGTAGCCCGCGACGCCCGCGCCCAGGGCCTGGTGAACGATGGCCTCCGGCGCGTGCGCCGCCAGGACCAGCACGCGGACGGACGGCGCCGTCCGCGCCAGCTCGCGCGTCAGCGCAATGCCGTTTCGGTCCGGTAGATGCAGCTCCGTGACCACCACGTCCGGCAGCAGTGAGGCTGCCAGCGCGCCCCCCTGCGCGCCGTCGCTACACTCCCCGACCACCGACACATCACCGGCACCCGGGGCCGTGAACAAGGCCCGCAAACCCATCCGAAAAATCGTCGATCCGTCCACCAGCAGCAGCTTCACGATTGGCTCCTTTCGCGTTCGCTTTCTTTCAGCTCGACCTGTAGCAAGCCGGGTGCCGGCGCAACCCCACGACGCGCGGGCAGTTTCCTGCCGCCCCCGGTAAGAAAACCCGCGTCAGCCAGCGCGAGCGGTCAAAAATTACGTCGTCGACGCGGCTCAGGCCCCGCCAACGGCGGGCGCTTAGGCGGCGTCCGTGGCAACGGCGCGGCCCCCATGGCATCCTGGCCGCGCACGATGTCGGATCCCGCGCCCACCCCCTTGCCCGACGCCGATACAGAGCGCGACCTGGACGCCGTCCGCGAGGTGGCGGCCGCACGCGGGGCGCTGCAGGCCGAGATCGGCAAGCGCATCGTGGGCCAGGAACCGGTCATCGAGCACCTGCTGATCGCGCTGTTCGCGCGGGGGCACTGCCTGTTCGTCGGCGTGCCCGGGCTCGCCAAGACCCTGCTCATCCAGACGCTGGCAGACTCGTTGGCCCTGTCGTTCGGGCGGATTCAGTTCACGCCCGACCTGATGCCCGCCGACATCACGGGCACGGACGTCCTGGAAGAGGACCGCGCCAGCGGTCGCCGGGTGTTCCGCTTCGTCAAAGGGCCCATCTTCGCGCACGTCGTCCTGGCGGACGAGGTGAACCGCACGCCGCCCAAGACCCAGGCGGCCCTGCTGCAATCGATGCAGGAGGGGCGGGTCTCCGCCGGCGGGCAGACGTACGCGCTGCCCCAGCCGTTCCTGGTGTTCGCGACGCAGAACCCGATCGAGCAGGAGGGGACCTACCCGCTGCCCGAGGCGCAGCTCGATCGGTTCATGTTCCAGATCGACGTCGGTTACCCGTCCGCGGAAGAAGAAGTCCAGATCGTCAACCAGATGACGACCGCCTACCGGCCGGCCTTGCGCAAGGTCCTCTCGCCCGAGCGGATCCTGGAACTGCAGCAGCTGGTCTTGCGGGTGCCGGCCGCGCCGCACGTGGTGCGGCACGCGGTCTCCCTGTGCCGCGCCAGCCGCCCCACGGACGCCGGCGCGCCCGATCTCATCAAGAAGTACGTTGGTTGGGGCGCGGGACCGCGCGCTTCGCAATACCTGGTGCTGGCCGCCAAGGCGCGCGCCATCCTGAACGGCCGCTACGCGCCCAGCATAGAGGACGTCCGCGCGCTGGCGGCGCCGGTGCTGGTCCACCGCGTGCTGCCGAACTTCCACGCCGAAGCCGACGGCTGGACGGCCCACAAGCTGGTCGACGCGCTGATCACCGCCGTCACTCCGGCTTAGCGGCGATGCCCGGCGTCGCGCTCGACCCGCTGGATATCGCGCGGCTGGAGTCGATGAGCGTGCGCGCGCGCGTCATCGTCGAGGGCGCGTTCGCCGGGCTGCACCAGAACCCCCACGCCGGGTCGTCGATCGAATTTTCGGAGCACAAAGAGTACGCGCCGGGCGACGACATCCGCCGCATCGACTGGAAGGCCGTCGGCCGCGTCGACCGTTACTACCTCAAGCGGTTCGAGGACGAGACCGAGATGCGCACGTTCCTGCTGCTCGACGCGTCGGCGTCGATGGGATACGGGCGCAGCGGGCCGACCAAGCTGGCGTACGCGACCTACCTCACCGCGGCGCTGGCCTACCTGCTGGCGCAGCAGGGCGACCCGGCCGGGCTGCTGATCTTCGACGCCGACACGCGGCAGATGCTCCCGCCCCGCACGCGCGGCGGGCACGTGCGCGACGTGCTGGCGGCGCTGGACGCGGTCTACCCGGCGGGCCGCACCGACCCCGCCCGCGCGCTGTCTTACGTCGCCGAGCTGGCCGACCGGCGCAGCCTGATCTTGCTGTTTTCGGACCTGCTGGACGCGCCCCCCGAGCTGTCCGACCGCCTGCGCCAGCTGCGCGCGCGCGGCCACGACGTGGCGCTGTTCCACATCCTGGACCCCGACGAGATCGAGCTGCCGTTCGACGATCTGACGGAGTTCGAGGCCATGGAGCCCGGCGACGACCGCCGCCTGCTGGTCGACCCGCGCGATCTCGCCGTGTCGTTCAAGAAGGCGTCGGCGGACCTGCGCGAGCGCTGGCGGCGGGCCTGCATCGAGGCGCGCGTCGAGTACCAGTTCGCGACCACCGCCGATCGACCGGCCGAGGTCCTGCGGGCGTTTCTGTTCGCGCGGCAACGGGGGCGCAAGTAGTGCACTTCCTCGCGCCGGCGCTGCTGCTGGGCCTGCTCGCCGCGGCTTTGCCGGCGCTGATCCACCGCATCGGCCGGCGGCGCGCGCGTCCGGTTCGCTTCGCGGCGATGGAGCTGTTGATGCGCGCCGATCGCGAGGTCGCCGCCCGCCGCAAGCTGCGTGACCGCCTGCTGCTGTTCGCGCGCACGGCGCTGGCGATGGCGCTGCCGCTGGCCTTCGCGCGGCCGTTCGCGCTGGTCCGCTCGGATCTGCCCGCCGTGACCGGCCGCTCGCAGAGCGCCGTCATCGTGCTGGACGACTCGGCCAGCATGCGCCGCCACACCGCCGGCGGCACGCCGTTCGCGGTGGCGCGGGATCGCGCGCGGGCCGTCATCGAGCACCTGTCCGCGGATTCGGAGGTGGCAATCGTGCTGGCGTCCGAGGGGACGGCGGCGCCGATCGCCGAGCTGTCCGGCGATCGCCCGCGCGTGCTGGCGGCGCTGGAGGCCGTGCCGAATTCGGCGCGGGCCGCGGATTTCGGCGCGGCGCTGCGGCGGGCGGCGCAGATCCTGTCCAGCTCGGCGCGCGCCCAGCGCCTCATCTACGTCGCCACCGACCTGCAGGCGGCGGGCTGGAGCGGCGTCACGCCGGCGACGCTGGCGGGCGTCCCCGAGATCGTCGTGATGGACGCCAGCGACGGCGCCGCCTGGAGCAACCGCGCCGTCCTGGACGTGCACGCGGAGCCCGCGCCCGAGGAAGGGACGCAGGGGCTGGCCGTCATCGCGGAGGTCGCCAACTTTTCGGCGCAGCCCGCCACGCGGGTGGGCGTGACCTTGGCGCTGGACGGCGCCGAGACGGCGCGCGGGTTTCTGGACGTGCCCGCGAACGGCCGCGCCCGCAAGCGGTTCGTGCTGACCGCCGCGGGCGGCCACGAAGCCGAGGTCGCCATCGACCACGACGAGTTCCCGCTGGACGATCAGCGGGTCGCGCTGGTCGAAGCGGCGCGCGGGCTGCGGATCCTGGTCGTCGACGGCGACCCGCGGACAGTCCGCACGGAGGACGAGACGTTCTTCCTGGAGGCGGCGCTGCGGGCCGGCGGCAGCGGCTTTTCCGTCGCGACGGTGTTACCCGACGAGCTGGGCGAGCGGGACCTGTCGGCCACGGGCGCCATCTTCATCGCCAATGTCAGCCGCCCCAGCCCCGCGGCGGCGGCGGCGCTGGAGCGCTACGTGCGCGGCGGCGGCGGCCTCTT